>JBGZSM010000092.1:0-110453 GCA_041853585.1 Filifactoraceae bacterium | reverse complement strand
TTTGCTATTATCTGTGTTATACTTAGAGTGGGTCATGTGGATACTCCTTTACTGATTTTTTGGTCGAACTTAGTATACAGTATCTTCATGACTTTTTCTATACTTATTTATTACTATGCATTTGATTTTACAACTTACCTAAAATTTTACGAAGAAGATTTTGGAAAAGAATATAAGCAAAAAATAATTTTTGAAAAGATGGCTTGCTCTTATGAGCTTGCCATTTTTTTGAGCAAAATTTCTTTTCCGACTTTGAATTTATGCTGAAAAAATTTTTGAAAAAAATAGAGCGCTAAATTTTATTTTGAATTTATAATCTTGTGTTTGGAATGATTTTGAGAAAAATATCGGAGTTATCCTGTCTAACTTCATTTGTCTGTAAATGCGATTTTATATTGACATAGGGGGTGTACTATGGTATATAAATTGTAGGAGTTTTGGTTGCTGATTACAAGCAAATGTTGGTAAGATTAGGAGAGTTTATGCCGGAACTTGTCAATTTGATTGAGGAAAAGCGCGATAAAGAAATTCAGCTCGTATCCGAGATGATTGTTGTTTATTGTCGAAAAAAACATCACACGAATGGCGAGCTTTGTGAAGATTGCCAGGCGCTTTTGGAATACGCGAAGCAGCGAGCGAGCAAATGTCCTTTTATGGAAGAAAAAACTTTTTGTTCCAATTGCAAGGTACATTGTTACAAGCCTGAAATGCGTGCGAAAATCCGAGAGGTGATGAGATTTTGCGGACCGTGGATGCTTTTACATCATCCGATTGTGTCCATCAAACACATCGTCGCGGAGATAAAAAATAAAAAGATGGAGAAGAAAAAATGATTAAAAAGAGATTGATACATCTTTTGTCCGAGGCAAAGAAGTATATTATTCATCAGGTGATTTGGATGTGGTTTTCGCTAATTTGCCAAATCATTCTTATTTATTCGATTGCCAAATTGCTGGAAGCTGCATTGATGGGCAATTTGGAAACGAGCAGCATGATGTACTTTGGCGTACAGGCTGTGATTACGATTGTTCTACGAATATTTTTTGACAAAAAAGCATCGTATGCATCGTATGAAGCGAGCGTCGATGTCAAAAGAATTTTGCGTGACCGCATTTACAGCAAGCTGCTGAGATTAGGCGCCGGATATCGCAAGAGCGTCAGTACCGCCGAGGTAGTGCAGATGGCGGCGGAAGGAGTCGAGCAGCTTGAAATTTATTTTGGGAAATATCTTTCTCAGCTGATTTACAGCTTGGTTGCACCGCTCACGCTTTTTGTGATTCTATCTTTTGTCAATTTCAAAGCGAGCTTGGTGCTTTTGATTTGTGTGCCGCTAATTCCTTTTTCAATCGTCCTTGTTCAAAAGGTGGCGAAGCGCTTGCTGAACAAGTATTGGGGAATCTATACCGGACTTGGCGACAGTTTTTTGGAAAATCTGCAGGGTTTGACAACGCTCAAAATCTATCAGGCGGATGGCGCGGCATCGCTCAAGATGGACGATGAATCCGAGAAATTCAGAATCGCAACCATGCGTGTTCTTACGATGCAGCTCAATTCCACTTCCGTCATGGACATCATCGCTTATGGCGGTGCAGCGGTCGGTATGATTGTCGTGCTCAAAGAGTTTTTGGGCGGCAATGTTACCTTTGCCGGCATGATGATGATTATTCTGTTGGCGGCGGAATTCTTTATTCCGCTTCGATTGCTCGGCTCGTTCTTCCACATCGCGATGAACGGAATGGTGGCGAGCGATAAGATTTTTGCATTGCTTGATTTGCCGGAGCCAAAGGAAAAAACGCAAACAATCGACGGCGATGAGCTCAATATCACTTTTAGAGATGTGCATTTTGCATACAATGAGGAGCGTCAAATTCTCAAAGGTGTCAATATACAATCGACGGCGGGAAGTTTTACATCGCTTGTCGGAACTTCGGGAAGCGGAAAATCGACGATTGCGGGTATTATTATGGGACGCAATCAGGGTTATGAGGGCAATGTGCTCACCAATTCGATGGAGCTCAGCGAAATCAACGAGCAAAGTTTGATGGAAAAGATTACATCCGTTTCGCACAACAGCTATCTGTTCAAAGGAACGGTGGCGGACAATCTGAAAATGGCAAAGCCGGATGCGAGCGAAAAAGAAATGCGAGCGGCGCTCGAGAAGGTAAATCTGCTCGGCTTTGTGGACAGTCAAAACGGATTGGATACGGCGATTTTGGAGAATGCGAGCAATCTGTCCGGGGGACAAAAGCAGCGACTTGCGCTGGCGCGAGCGATTTTACATGATACGCCGGTGTATATTTTTGACGAAGCGACTTCCAATATCGATATGGAAAGTGAAGAGCTCATTATGAAGGTCATTCATGAACTTGCGAAAACCAAGACGATTATTTTGATTTCGCATCGACTTGCCAATGTTGTGAATTCCGATTGCATCTATATGCTTGAGCATGGAAAAATTTCGCAGCATGGCACGCATCATGAGTTGATGGAGCAGGGCGGCGCATACAAAAATCTGTATGAGCATCAGAAGTCGTTGGAGGATTATGCGACTTCATTGGAGAGAAAAAATGAAATGAAGAATAAAGGGAAGTACAATTTGAAGAGCGGGGAGGTGATGGCGTAATGGAAAACAAAACACAAAACAGAAGAACGGGCTTTACGATTATGAGTCAGTTGATTGGACTCGTCAAGCCTTTGTTGCCGGTAATGCTGATGGCGATTACCTTGGGTGTGGTCGGATTTTTGTGCGCCATCTTCCTGACGATTTTGGCAACCTTCGGGGTGCTTCAGATGGTCGGGGAAGTGCCGGCGGACTCCGTGTATCTTTTGAGCGGACTTCCGCTTGGAAAGATTTTTGTACTTCTTATTTCACTTGCGATTCTTCGCAGCGTTTTCCATTATGGAGAACAATATTGCAATCACTACATCGCATTCAAAATTTTGGCGATTATTCGAAACAAGATTTTTACGGTTTTGCGTAAGCTTTGTCCGGCAAAATTGGAAGGTCGTGACAAAGGGAATCTGATTTCGCTTATCACCTCCGATATTGAATTGTTGGAAGTATTTTATGCGCATACGATTTCGCCGATTGCTATCGGCGTGCTTACTTCGCTGATTATGGTGTTCTTCATCGGAAAGAGCTCCGTCTATGCGGGACTGCTTGCGGCGCTGGCATATCTTGTCGTCGGAGTTGCTATTCCGATTCATCATGGAAGTCGCGGCTCGGCGAAGGGAATGGAGCTTCGCAATCAGCTTGGGGATTTCAACAGCTATATTCTCGATTCGTTGCGCGGTTTGGATGAGACCATTCAATATTCCTGCGGCGAAAAAAGATTGCGCGGGATGGATGATTATTCCGCAGAGATTTCAAAAACGCAGAAGGTGCTCAATCGTTTGGAAGCTTCTCAGCGAGCTACGACCAATATGGCGATTTTGGTATTCTCTTTCGCAATGTTGTTTTTGATGTTGAGCCTCTATCGCAGCGGTTCGGTCAGCTATGAGCAGATGCTCATTTCGGTCATTGCGATGATGGGCTCATTCGGTCCGGTGGTTGCACTTTCGAATCTGTCCAACAATCTGCATCATACTTTGGCTTGCGGTGAGCGCGTGCTCAGCCTTTTGGAAGAACAGCCGAAGGTGGAAGAGATTACGGGCAAGGTATCGGTTGACTTCGACGGTGCAAAATTAAGCAATGTGCATTTTTCTTACGGAGATGAAAAGATTTTGGACAATGTATCCATCGATTTCCCGAAAGGAAAAGTTGTAGGACTTCATGGAGTCAGCGGCTCCGGAAAATCCACGATTCTCAAATTGCTGATGCGTTTTTGGGATGTGCAGGACGGAAATGTTCATATTTCAAACAATGATGTTCGTGAAATCAATACGAACAATCTGAGAAATATGCAAGCCTATGTAACGCAGGAAACGCATCTGTTCCACGACAGCATCGCAAACAATATTTCGATTGGAAAATTGGATGCAAGCCGAGAAGAAATCGTCGAGGCGGCGAAGAAGGCTTCGATTCATCATTTCATTTCGGAATTGCCGAATGGCTATGATACGCAGGTCGGCGAGCTCGGCGATACTTTGTCGGGCGGCGAAAAACAACGAATCGGAATTGCAAGAGCGTTCCTCAACGATGCACCTTTCATTTTGCTGGATGAGCCGACGAGCAATCTGGATTCGTTGAATGAAGGGATTATTCTCAAATCGCTGAATGAAAGCTGTCATGAAAAAACCGTCGTCTTGGTATCGCATCGAAAGTCAACGATGAATATTGTCGATACGGTTTATGAAATGGAGAGGGGAAGAATATCTTAGAAAAGAATTTTATAAACGACTCTCATAGCGGGAGTCGTTTTTTTCATAAAAAAAACACCTCTAAGTGAGGTGTTTGATGGCAATTAAATTTTATATCCGATTTTCAAATTACAAATCGGTTTCCAATTTCGGAGTTTTGATTTAATATGGAATGTTGAATTATTGTCTGGATAACAATATTCTGTAGAGCTGTTTGGATTTTTCCTTCTTTGGCGCCGCTACCGGTTTTTGATTTTGTTCTTCGGGTTTTTGCTCCGTTTCGTCGGAAGGCTCTGTTGTTTCTTCACCATTTCCTTCGGTCGTCGAGGGGGGAATGGTGGAGGGATCTACTTCCACATTATCGGAAATCGAAGCGATGCGCTCCGCCTCCGGAAGTTTGGCAAGCATTTCATCAATACGCACCAAGTTGTACCCTTTGGCATGAAGTCCCGTGATAATATCATCGAGTGCCTGGTCGGTGTTGACATGCTGTGTCGTGTGCATCAATACGATTTTTCCGTTGCCCGCCTGGGACAAAACGGTGTTTGAAATCGTCGAAGCCGGCAGTTTTTTCCAGTCCAGCGTATCAATCGTCCACATCACGACATATAAATCATGATTTTTTCCGAGAAGATTAAGCACTCGGTCGTTGTATGCGCCATAAGGCGGACGCATATAAGGAAGCATTTGCGTTCCCGTGGCTTTTTCATAAGCGATTTTGGTATTTTCGATTTCGCCGACGACGCCTTTGTCCGTCATTCTTGTCAAATCCGGGTGGTTGTAAGTGTGGCTCACAACCATGTGGCCATCCGCTTCCACTTCGCGAACAATATCTTTGTGCGATGCCATAAATGAGCCGACGAAGAAAAAAGTTCCTTTTACATTATATTGATTCAGCTTCGACACAATGGCGCGAATTTTTTCAACGCTGTACCCGTCATCGAAGGTTAAAGCCATTTCTTTAATTTGCGGATTTCCCTGATTGACGACTTTCGCCTCCGCAAAAACATTGGTTGTTGTGAGTAAAATGGATAGTGCAAGCATCCATACTAATTTGTGATTCTTTTTCAATTTCTTCTCCTATTTATATATCAAATAATTTTCTCTTTGCGCTTTGAAAGCATTTAATTCTGCTTGATAACTTTGGATGACTTCTTCAGCGGACATTTTTGTTTTTAATGCGACGCCGAATTTTGTTCCGCCCCAAATCTTTTCAAACATCGGAATCTTGCCGCCCGATTCAACCGGTACGGTAAGATTTTTTTGCATATTTGCGGTTGTCAGAACATAGATTGCCGTCTTGGTCGGATTGAATGTGCGGTAATCCGTAATCGTCATTCTTGCGCCGCCTCGAGTTGATTTCGTTTCCGGTGTAAAACTTACGCCGGCAAGTCCATACGAGTTGAGTGCATTTGCAAAAGTTTCCGAATTGATTCCTTTGCCGCCGACCCAAGTAAATTTGTCGCCCTGTCCGATGGAAGTGCCTTCACCCATACCGGTTGCGATATAGCCGAATGCCGATGTGATATTCGGGATATTCGGTGAAGTAGCGACAAAGGTCAGACCGGTGTCTTGCCAAATCATATTCCGGTTATAATTCTGCATCGGTACGATGGTCAAATTACAATTGATTTTGCGGTTGAAAAACTGCGCAAGCTCACCGACCGTCATTCCGTGCTGAATCGGTAAATTATCCACGCCGACGAAGGTCAGGTATTTGTCCTGTGCGATATAACCATCGACTATCGTGCCGCCGAGCGGATTCGGTCTGTCGAGTACGATGACCGATTTGCCATGTTTTGCTGCCGCGCGCATCACATAGTTCAGCGTCGAAATATAGGTGTAAGTTCTGGAGCCGATATCCTGCATATCAAATAGCAATACATCGACATTATCCAGCATCGCTTTGGACGGCTCACGAGTTTTTCCGTACAAACTGTAAACCGGCAAATTCAATCGCGTGTCGGTGTATGAATCGACATAGGCACCGGCTCTCGCTTTTCCATCCAGTCCATGCTCCGGCGAGTAGATGCTTGTCAGACTCGCCTTCGGATAATTATATAGTAAATCGACCGTCTTGACCATATCGGCATTGACGCCGGTTTGATTTGTGACCAATCCGATGCGTTTGCCGTCAATCAAATACGAAAAATCTTTTGTGATTCGCTCATTGCCGAGCACCACGCGCTTCGATGACGGATTGACCAAATTATTGTTCTGCGGCTTTTGCTCGACAATCGGTTTTTGATTCAATGTCAAAAGAAAATTTTCCAGCCCGTAAAAAACATGATTCAGATTCTCTGCATAAGAAAAGGCGGGCAGAGTCATAAGTACGGCTAGTGAAAGTGCAACTAATCTTTTCATAAAATCTCCAATCTTTATACTTCTATTTCTCCTTTTCGAACTATCCTTTTAGATTATATCTCATTTTTACAAAAAAAGCGAAAGATATTCGTATTTTTTTATTTACAGTATGATGACAAAATGAAAAAATTATGAAAAAGACGGTTCAAAAGATGATTTTTCAAAAGTCGTCGGAAAAAATCCAAAATCAAATTACCGGTTCGAATCTGAAAAAACATTCGAAAATCCGGAATCTGGATTTGGATTAAGAATCAAAATCATTTTGTTAAATTCAAAAACGCAATTCGTAATCAAAAATCGTCCGAAAGAATTCAGAAAATCAAAATCTGAAAAACAATTCGCGAATTGAAATTTGAAATCGAAAAAGCGAATCAACCATCCGAAATCAAATTTCAAAAAAAGATTCGGAATAGGCTAAGATTTTTTTCGCATCATTCCGACCGCCAAGCTGACCACCGGCGAAATATAGCACAAACAAGCATAGGGAATAAAATAAATTCCGCTTCCGATGATTCCGACGATAATCAGATAGTTGATATTCCACGGAAAAATCGGTGCTACAATCAGCCCCGTATCCGACAAGGTGCGAAATAAAATCTCCCGGCGAATTCCAAATTCATCATAGCTTTTTTTGAGCAGGCTCGCAGGCAGAACCAGTCCGAGCGTTTGGTCGCAGGTCAGTGCCGTCGTGCCGATGCTTAAGCATGCGGTTCGAAACAGCAATTGACGAGGCGAGTGAATGCTTTGTGCAAAGCGTTGGATGAGTTTATCAATCAGAGAACTTTTAATCAGCAGATTGACTAAGAAGATGGCGCTTGCCACAATCAGCGCGACTTCAAACATCTTGAACATTCCGCCGCCCTTTAGAATATGCGCAAGCTCGCCTTCATTGGAGGAGCTGTATCCGAACAGCAGATGGCGAATCACATCCGTCAGCGAATTTTTTTGCACGAACAAGCTAAAGAGCGAGCCAAGTCCGATTCCCGACAAAATCGTATAGAGCGAATTGACGCCGAAAATTGAAAGAAGCAAAATCAAAATCGGCAATACAAATAAAACGGGATGGATGACGAAGCTGCTTTGAAGCTCCGATTGAATATGAACGAGATTGCTCAAGCCATGCTCAATTACGAATTCATTTCCTAAAAAATAATAGATGACCGAAGTTATCAGCATTGTCGGGAGCAAGGTGGCAAGCGCCGGCAAAAGCACATCCCGATAATTGACTTCACAGAGCTTGAGATTGATATTGACCAATCCGGAGATTGCCGATAATTTGTCCGCGACAAAAGCGCCCGAAACAATCGAGCCGATTAAAAGCGCGGGCGGAATGCCGATGATGCTGCCGATGCTGAAAAGAATAATGCCGATGGTGCTGAAAGTGCCGACTGCGGTTCCCATAAAAAAAGAGCAAATCGATACAATCCAAAAGGTGAACAAAACAAAATTGATTCCTTCGATATAATTAAAACCGTAGAAAACCATCGTCGCAATCGTACCCGACGACAGCCAGATGGCAACGGTCGCTCCGATAAGTATAATCGTTACATAAAGCCAGCGGTATTCAATAGTTTCGGAAAAAGCACTGCGAATCAGCGAGCGCACATCGTATCCATAATAATTGAGCACAACAATCGAATACAAAATCGCAAAAAGAAAACCGAAAAGCAAAGATTGATGAAGCAAAATCATGCCGACAATCGCCAACACGCTGACAATGACGAGATGATGCGCAAGATATTTGGTCGATTTCATAATGCACCTCCACATTTATTATACCTTTGCGCGCGGAATAAAGCCACCCAAGTTTTGTAAAAATCGCTTTTCAAATAAAACAAGTTTGTTTGCACCGAGGGTGCTTTTGTTTTGTCTTTTTCTGCTTTCTCCTTGATTAAAGAGTCTTTATTTGATAGAATGATACTATTGTGTGAAAATGAATCGCGTCGCGATTTAAAATAGGAGGAGTTATGATAAGTGTTAATGGACTGGGTCTGCGATACGGGGACAAAATATTGTTCAAAGATGTGGATCTGAAATTTACCGAGGGCAATTGCTACGGTGTCATCGGTGCGAATGGTGCAGGGAAAACCACCTTTCTCAAAATTTTATCGGGAGAGAAAGAGGCGAATGAAGGAACGGTGAGCATTGAGCCCGGCAAGCGAATGGCGGTGCTCAAACAAAATCACTTTGAATACGATGATGTCAATGTCATCACTGCGGTCATCATGGGCTACAAAAGATTGTATGATGTTATGCAGGAAAAAGACGCCATCTATATGAAGGAAGATTTTAATGACGAAGACGGAATGAAAGCGGCGGAGCTCGAAGCGGAATTTGCCGAAATGGACGGATGGGAAGCGGAATCCAATGCGGCATCGCTTTTGATGGGACTTGGCGTTGCAAAAAAATATCATGATTTGCAGGTCAAAGACCTCAAAGCCGGTGACAAAGTAAAAGTTTTGCTCGCGCAGGCATTGTTCGGCAAGCCGGACATTTTGCTTCTGGACGAGCCGACCAACCACTTGGATTTTAAATCGATTCGATGGCTCGAAAACTTCCTGATGAACTTGGATGATTCGACCATCATCATCGTTTCGCATGACCGTCACTTCCTCAACCAAGTGTGTACGCACATGGCGGATGTGGATTTTGGAAAAATTCAGCTCTTTACCGGAAACTACGACTTCTGGTATGAGTCCAGCCAGCTCGCGCTCAAATTGATGAAGGATCAGAACAAGAAGACGCAGGAAAAAATCAAAGAATTGCAGGACTTTATCGCCCGATTCAGTTCCAATGCATCCAAGGCGAAACAGGCGACTTCCAGAAAGAAGCAGTTGGACAAATTGTCGATTGAGGAAATACGCCCAAGCTCCAGACGATATCCATTCGTCGGATTCAATCCGGAGCGCGAAATCGGAAACGAATTGCTCGAAGTTGAAAACTTAACCAAGACCGTGAACGGCGTTAAGATTTTGGACAATGTGAGCTTTCGATTGGGACGCGAGGATAAGGTTGTATTCTTGAGCAAAAATGAGCAGGCGGTGACGATGCTGCTCAAAATTATCGCCGGTGAAGAAGAAGCGGATTCTGGAACATACAAATGGGGTGTGACGACGGCGGTTTCGTACTTGCCGAAGGATAACAGCAAGTATTTTGACGGAGTCAATCTAAATTTGATTGACTGGCTCAGACAGTATTCGACCGAGCAGGCGGAAACTTTTATTCGCGGCTTCTTGGGAAGAATGTTGTTCTCAGGAGATGAGGTGCTCAAATCGGCATCGGTTCTTTCCGGAGGCGAAAAGGTTCGCTGCATGCTTTCCCGAATGATGATTAACAATTCGAATGTGCTTGTGATGGATGACCCGACCAATCATTTGGACTTGGAATCGATTACGGCGCTCAACGAAGGGCTTATCAAATTCTCTGGCGCGATGCTGTTCTCGTCGCATGACCACCAATTTATCAGCACCATCGCGAATCGCGTGATTGAACTGACACCAAAGGGAGTGGTCGACCGATTGATGAGTTTTGATGAATATCTTGAAAATGAGGAGCTGCAGGAAAAAATCGAAGCGATGTATGAATAACGGATTTCAAATAAATCGTTGACACCAAGGGGAATTTTCATTAAAATAGGAACAAATAACAATAGAAAGTGAGAAGATATGGATATTGATAGTAAGGTCTGGGAAGTCCTTTGTTCAAAAGAAGAAATTCAAGAAAGAGTCGCGGAACTCGGTGCAAAAATCAGCGAGGACTATGCCGGCGAGAAAATTCATGTAATCGCCCTTCTGAAAGGAAGCTTTGTTTTCGCGGCGGATTTGGTGCGCGAAATTTCCGTTCCGCTCAAAATATCTTTTATGGTGACATCCAGTTACGGACATGCCGAGCATTCGTCGGGCGATGTGAATATTGAAGAATATATCAAGGGCAGCATCGAAGGAGAGAATATTTTAGTCGTGGACGATATTACCGATTCCGGAATCACAATGAAAAAAGTGATGGAGCACCTGGCGGCTAAAAATCCGAAAAGTTTAAGAAGCTGTGTGTTGCTTGACAAACCGGACAGACGACAGGTCGAGCTTGAAGCGGATTATATCGGATTTGAAATTGAAGACAAATTCGTAGTGGGCTACGGGCTGAACTATGGCGAATACTACCGAAATATCCCTTATGTTTTCGCAGTAACGAATGAAGACAGATAAACAGAAACAAATAATAGAGACTAAAAAGTAAAAATAAACACAAAATGAGCAGGCGATGAACTTCGAAATCGGATTTCAAAGCCTGCTTTTTGTTGTTTATTATCGACTATTGTATCCTTATCCAATAATCCACCCATTGTTTTGTAGTTGTGTTGAATTTTCTTTTATACAAGATGCCGTCGATGTCTTTGTAATACCACTCGTAAACATCGCCGTAGCTTGATGCATCCATCGATGCTTTGTTTTGTCCTTTGTCAAAACCGAAATAAAGCATGCCGACGGCGAGCAGCAATATAATAAGAAGCTTTTTCATAATCAATTCTCCAAACTCTATACTGTAAAAGGCTTTCGATTGCAAACGGATTTGTTTTTCAATGGCGTTTCTTCCTTTATATAGCAATCACAAACAAAGCGAAAGTACAACCATACAATCAATCTCACAACCGCAAAAACAAAACCACAAGCACGACCATAAACAAAACTACAACCACACGATCGCTCTCACAACTGAAACCAGAACCACAACCACAAGTACACAATCAATCTCACGGTCATAAACAAAACGAAACTACAAGCACAGAATCTCCATCTTAAAACTGCAAACTCAGAATCTATTTCGTGATTTTGTCCCGTTCCTTGTTTTCGTTTGAAAAAATCCGTCACGGATTCAAAAGCGACTCAATTGTTTCTAAAAAAACATTTTTTCCGGACGGATGCGCATCATAGACCGCAAGATATGAAAAGTCATCCGGAATGTTTTCCATGGTAGACAATTTTTTTCCATCGACATATAAATGGTATTGATTGTCGATGTTTAGAAAATACGCATTGTTTCTTGAGATGGCAAAAGTTCCTGCCGTTTCAGGACTGTTGGTGTAATAGGCATTAAAGGTATAGCAAAAAGACAATCCGAAAAACAAAGCGGAGAGCAGAAGGGGAACGATTAAAGTTCGAATTCCGGTTTCGCCGCCATCGTCAAATCGCAAAATGGATGCCATGCGATAGCGAATGCCGTCCGACTTCTCGCTGAAAAATGAAGAAGATAGAATTGGGCATTTCGGACTTTTTGTTCTTTGCGAGATGTTAAGCAGCGTGGTAACATATTCGATTCGCTCATCATCGGAGCAATTTTGTAAAGCGTATGTATCCGCTTGCACCTCGATGGCTTGAACAATTTCTCCGCGCAATGCCCACATTACCGGATTCCACCAAAAGATAATGGTGAGCACTTCGACCAGATGCTTGAGAATGAAATGTTGATTTCGCAAATGCTCCAATTCGTGCAGCAAGACAAACCGAATTTCCTCATACGACAAATTATCCGGCAACACGATAATAGGATGTCTCAGGCCGATGATGAATGGCGGAATATTTTCGCTCGTTTTGATGAGTTTCGGGATATTAGTTATATTTTTTTCTTCGCACAGAGTCAAAAGAATTTCCTCCAGCATCCCGTCCTTCGCAGGCGGGAGAGCGTTCAGTTCTTTTTTAAACTTGCGGTAATCATAGATGGAGCAGAGAATAAAACATATCGTCAGCACAAAAGTGGTGACAAGCAGCGCCGTTTGCACCGTCAATCCATTTGTGATTTCGCTGTATTCCAAAGTTCGAATCGTCGTCAGGATTTTCTCGGACGGCAAAACTTTTGTAAACTCAAATTCGACAGGGATGACGAGCTTTGTCAAACAGGCAAGCAAAATCGTTATAAAGGGAATTCCTTTGCAGCAGGTTAAAAATTTGGGATGCCGAAACAGCGGAAACAACAAAATAATGGCAATCCCGCAAAAAAAGCTGTTACTGAGTATCAATGCAAAATCCATACTTCACCTCGAATAAGCATCCGATTCAAAACGAATGCTTTTGATTTATTTTTTCTTTCTCTCTCGAATGAGCTGCTCCAGCTCTTTCCAAATTTCTTCATCATCGCCGGCATAAAGGTCCACGAAATTGAGTGTGGAAAACTGAAACGCATTACTGCTTACGCTTCGTAATTGCTCGGCGGCATATTCTTCGGCGCTGACGACATAGCGATATTGACGCGAAAAGACCGTTCCGCTATAGACGATATCGTTGACGACGACATATTCTTTTTCGAGCAGTTTTTTAATAACATTTTGCACCGTATGAATGCTGAGCCCTTCTTTTTCTTTTGCAATCGCCGACGCAACCATCGGCTCATTTTTGTGCCACAAAATTGACATCACATCTTTTTCGCGGTCACTGATTTTCGGTAATTTTGATTTCATATTATTCTCCCGATATCTTTTTTGATATCCATTGTTCTATAAGAATATAATAATTGTAATCGATTACGATGTCAATAATAAAATGAGTTTTGATAATAAATTGTATTGACGAATAGTATTTGTTATGATAAATTGATATTGTAATATATTACGATATACAATCAAAAACAGAAATTGTTTTTTGTTTTGGAATAACCAATGTAGATTTTTTGCATCGGCATTGAGCGATGCACTCCGTTTTCAAATTCAGAAAAGAATTTGTATCATCGGCTGAAAATGTAACTTCTAAAGGAGGATTTTATGAAAAGGTCAAAATTTATATTGTTGGCAATTTTGGTTTTAGCGGTCTGTTTTATCGGTTATAAAAATACTTATCAGGGGAAATTTTCGAAAAGCATGTATTTCTATAAACGATTTGAAAAGACGGAAGATGCTTTTCTGGACACAAAAATGTTCGGTGATTTGATTACCTTCGGAAACGATCGGATTTCCATTACGGAAGTGAGAGATATCGACGAGTTGCGTAAGGAGATGAAAAGTAAGGGTGGAGCGGACATTTTTCCGCAGGGAATGAAATATGATGCACCTCCCGTATTTTATCAAAATCCGAAATATAACCCGTTCACCAAAGAGATTACGGCGGATGAGTTGCCGGAAAGTATCAAATACATCGGTAATAATCAGGTGGAGTACAAAGGCAATGTATTCACCATTGAAACTCAAATCGAAAATGTGATGTACACCGGAAACAAATAATAAGCGAATGAATATCGCAAATGATGGTTTTATCGAATTAAAAAGGGAAGGTTTTGCTTTGCTCTGCGAAATAAAAACATCAACCGATAGGAAGGACCATCCCACAAAAAAGTTAGACTTTTTGCGTAGCAGCTGTATGACTGCTACGCTATTTTTATGCAGCAAAGGACGAATACGGTTTTATATGAGACTTTCCTCCTTTTTTATTGTATTTGATAAGTATCCAATTTTTTCAAAAAATTGATTGACAATAGATAGTACAAGATTTACAATAAAGGAAAGGTGGGGGTATTATGTCCGGTTTACTAAGAAATCTGTGGCGCAACAATTATCTCATTGTCATTCTTTGTGTTCTTGCGGTGATTTTGAGTGTGCGTGATATTATGAAGTATAAACAGGAAGAACGAAATTTTGATTTTGATATTTTTTTGAACTATACCGCGGTGGTATTCGCAGTGATTACCATTTTTGTTCGCGTGTACGGAATTCTTCTTGACTGATTCTAATAGAAAAGCTAATGGTAAATTTTAATCGGATTTACCATTTTTTATTATTCAAAAAATCGATGCAGAAGAATTTGATGAGCTGGAGACCGTCGCCTCAAGCGATTTAATTGTAGGCTTTCGGACGAAGAATTTAACTTCGGAAAAATGAATTCCATGATGGCTATCCGAAATATTTTTAAGCTCTTTTACAAAATGGCCCAAATGAACCATTTGGAATTTTACAAAAAAGTGGTAAAATAGTAGAAACAATGTGTTTGAAATCTCAATGCAAGAAATAAATATCATAGGGAGGGAGATTTATGCAAAATAAAATGACTTGGAGGAAGAAAGCATCGGGGGATGCGGAAAAGCCAAAAAGATTTTTATCTCGTTTCAAAAAAATAACGGCGTCAATGCTCTGTCTGCTGATGGTTTTTGCAGTAGGATGTGAAAAACCGCAGGAGGCAAAAAAAGCACCGCGCTATGCAATCTATGTAAAAGACGGGGAGATGTATTTTACCGGACTGGATAAAATCGAGCCGAAGGAGATTACCTCCAATGCCGTATTGGGATTAACTTCCGAAGAATATGAGTATCATGAATTGGACAGCGTACTCACGAAGGTTTCGGCGGATGGGAAGAGAATCATCTATCCGGACGATTTTGTCAAAAAAGATTTTTTGGAGTACACAATCTATTATCGTGAAATTGGAGAAAAAGGATTGGGCGAGCCGGTAGAAATCGGTGAGGACATTTTTGTGTATAAGGCGGGAGATGATTTTAACGACCTTTATTTCATCGAGCAGGATTCGGACAGATTATCTCATTTGTCGATGACGGATAAAAAAAGGGAAAATATTTCTAAAAATGTATTCGATTTTATGTCATCCAATGACGGAAAGCGGATAATTTATCAGATGGAGAATCAGCGCGCTTATTTTAAGGAAGTCGGTAAGGATAGAGAAAAATTGGCGGATGATTTCATCTATGTCGCGCATAAGACGGATGACCTCTCGAGTTTCTACTATATCGTCGGAGACCGATTGTTTAAAAAAGAGAGTGGAAAAGAAAAAGAATTGGTTTTGGAAGGCTTTGAGCAGATTTTGAAAATTTTCCCTTCCGGCGAAATTTATTATACGAGCGAAGATACGATGGAATTTAAGCCCTCCGAGTATATCGAGGATGATATGGTGGAGAGCGACAAAGAATTGGAATATGTAAAAGCGCCGGAGTATCCGGATCGCGAGCATTTTAAAAGTGATGCGGAATACGAAAAGGCTTATGCGGAATATGAGCGATTGTCGCAGAAGGAAAGAGCTTTTTCGATGAGGACGATTCGAGATGAGCTTCGTCACAAGATGGAGTCGAAGGAAAAAATTACGGTTCCGAATTACACACTCCATTATTTTGACGGCAAAGAAAGTAAGGTTATCGGCGAAAATGTTATGCCATGGACCGTTCAATATGCACATTATCCATTATTCGAGTCGGATAAAGCATCATTTGCATTCGGAGCTTTCAGCAAGCCGAGCGATAATAAAATAAAATTGTCGGATATCAAGAGTGATTATTATGAGTTGGAAGGCTTGATTAATTATATTTTTGCAAAGCAGACCAATCATTATTTGGCAATCGGTGATACAATCAGCAAGCCGATTACGCTCAAGGATGATCTGCAGATGGAAGCGATGTCGCCATCCTTTGTTTTCACCAAGAAGGTGGATAAGGTGTTCTTCACCGATGAAACGACTGAAGACGGGCGTGCCCAAAATCTGTATTCCATCGATATCAATGGGAAAGAATTCGGCGAGCCGAAGCTTTATGCCGAAGGAATCAGCGCATACAGTCATAGCGTATTGGAGGACGGAAGCGTCACTTATGCGAAATATACCGGAGAAGAAACGACGGATCTCTATCGCAACTTGGAGAAATTGATTGAAAACGGCTATGCGAATCATTATAATTACCGAAATGGAAAAATCGACTTTTTGATAGTCAAAAATGAAGACTATGATCATAGAAAACAGGATGTCTTTTTATATAGCGATGATAAATTGTACAAGGTTGGTGAAAATCTCGGTGAATATTTGATGACGCAGACCGGAGATGTGCTCTATATCAAAGATTATGATAAAGATTCCAAAAAAGGAGATCTGTATCTGTTCGTCAAAGATGGGGAAGATATTAAGATTGATGAAGGTGTTTTCAAGATTATGAACCCGAATCTGACGGAAGATGATCTGGCGGGATAATTGCGAGTTGTAAGTTGCTTTCAGATTTTATTATGGAGAAGTTTGAAATAGAATTTTAATTGGAGAAATAGATACAAAACGGACTTGGCTCTTGCCTCAGCTTAATCGCTGCGGCTTAGAAACAAGTCCGTTTTTTCAGTCGTTTTGAGTTTCACATCTAAAAGGTCGCACGATGCCGTTTTCAATTTGAAGCATACGAGTGCAAAATTGCTCGGCGAGCGAAATATGATGCGATATAAAAAGATAAGCGGTGTTGTGCTCTTTTTGATAAGCTTTGAGCATCGAAATAATTTGTGCCTGACTGACGACATCGAGCATGCTCGTCGGCTCATCAAGCACGATGAGCTCGGGTTTTGTTGCGAGCACTCTCGTCAATGCCAAGCGTTGCAGTTCACCGCCGCTCAGCTCGTTGGGATATCGCTCGAGATGTTCGGCGCGAAGTCCGAAACGATTGATATCCGATACGATATCTTCCTTCTTCCAATTTTTTTGATAGAGCATGTAGGGCTCTTTGATGCTGTCGTATATTTTCAATCTCGGATTAAAGGAAACTTCCGGATGTTGAAACAGTATTTGAATCGATCGCCGAAAGTTCTTTTGCATCGGATATTGAAGCTTTTCATTATGAAAAGAAATCGAGCCTTCCGTTTGTTTGAGAAGACCGCAGATGATTTGCCCAATCGTCGATTTTCCGCTTCCGCTGTCGCCAATCAAACCCAAGGTTTCACCCGCATGAATTTCAAAATCGACATTTTTGGCCGCCGTAAAATTCTCTTTTCGGGTTTTTCGGTAAGTCATGGTAATATTATTTACTTGCAGCATATTTCCAGCACCTTACCTTTCTATTGTTTTCCATTTCGACCATAGGCGGCGTACTTTTGCATTGCTCGCTCGCGTACTGACATTTGCCGATATAACCGCAACCATCCGTTACCAACTCTTTGAACATGCTGTCGCCGTGATATTTCAATCCTTTTTCGGGCATCGCATTGATGATGTCCTGCGTGTAGGGATGATACGGATTTTCAAAAACTTCCTGGGTGTTTCCGACTTCAATGAGCTCGGAAGAATACATGATGCACAATATATTGCTGATGTCTTTTGCAAAATTCAAATCATGTGTAACGCAGATATAGGTTTTGTCCTGCAAAAGCGTAAAACAGTTTTTGACCATTTCGATTCGTTTACTGTCCAAGCCTTTGGTCGGCTCGTCGGCCAAAATGATTTGTGCACCCGCGGAAATCCCCATCGCAATCAGAGCGCGCTGTTTCATTCCGCCGCTGAAAGTGTGCGGATAATGCTTGGCCCTGTTTTCTTCATCACCGATGTTGAACAGCTTCAGCAGCTCGACGGCTTTTTGAAGCACATTCTTTTTATTTTCCTTCTTGTGTATCAGCAGCGGTTCGCCAACTTGATAACCGATGCTTAACAACGGATTCATACTGTTTCCGCTCCCTTGCGGAACATAAGAAATTTCGTTGCCGCGAATTTGATTCCAGCGATTTCGCTCAATCTGCAAAAGATTTTTTTTGTCGTAAAAAATTTCGCCGCTGATATTTGCACTGTGCGGCAACAATCCGAGAATGGCTTGGAGCATGACGCTTTTTCCGGAGCCGGTTTCACCGATGATGGCGATTTTGTCCATCGGATGAACGCAAAGTGAAAAGTTTTTGAGCGCTTGCGGACCGTCCGTTCCGAAATTTACGCTGAGATTTTCTATTTTTATCAAATTATTTTTCATCCTGTACCGTATAATATCCTATCATCATAAAACCGAGTACGGTGATAGAAATGCAAATGATGGGTGGCAGATACCACCAGACTTGACCACGCAAAATACTGTTTCTGAAAAAAGCATAGCGCAAGATGCTTCCCCATGATTTTTCGCCATAAGTTCCCAGTCCGAGAAAGCTCAGACCGGCTTCGGTCACCATCGCGCCGGCAATCGACATCGCGCCGCGCACCAAGATAATGTCGCGAAGATTCGGCAATATATGTTTGAACATAATTACGATGCTGGAGACGCCCAATGTTTTTTCAATTCTAATATAGGGTTGCGTGATAATTTCCTTTGTTTTTGCACGCAAAATTCGTGCAGTTCCCGTCCAAGCCGTAATGCTGAGCGCGATAATCAGATTCCATTTGCTCGGTTTCATAAAGGCTACGAGCAGTATGGTCAGCGGCAATCCGGGAATGGACATTGCAATATTGGTCAATGCGGTAATCAATCGGTCAACCGTTTTGCCGAAATATCCGGCGCACAATCCCAAGACGGTGCCGACGATGGTTGTGATAAGCGCCGCAAAAAATCCGACGAGCAGCGATACTCTCGTTCCATAGATGATTTCGCTGAGAATGTCCTGACCGACATCGTTGGTGCCGAGCAAATGTTCTCTGCTCGGTTTGAGATATTCGGCACCCATAATATGCGGGTCATGCGGTGCAATGTAGGGTGCGAAAATGGCGACCAATGTCGCAATGGAGACGATGAGAATCCCGATTTTGGTAGCGCGCGAAAATTTTATTTTATTCATAGCTTTGCTCCTCAATTCTCGGGTCAATCCAAATATTTACCACATCGCTGAGCCAGTTGGCGAACACGACGGTGATTGCACTGAGCAAAAAGCAAAATTGTGCAGTCGGAAAATCGCGTCGGTTGACCGCTTCAAACATCAACTGTCCCATGCCTTTCCAACCGAAGATTACTTCGACGATAACCGAGCCGGACAAAATCCAGCCGAGTTGCATCACGACGGAAGTGGAGTAGGGAACCAGCGCATTTTTCATCGCATGGACGAATAAAACGGCGCGGTCTTTCATACCTTTTGAAACCGCAGTCAGCAGGTAATCTTCTTTGCGAACCTGCGAAACGGAGCTTTTCATCAGCATAAAATTGCCCGAAGTTCGGCCCAATACCAAGATGATGAGCGGCAGGGTCATATGTCGCAAGTAGCTGAAAAATTTTGCGCTGCCGCTCAGACCGGGCGACACCATCCCGTTTATCGGGAATATTTTTAATCGGTATGCAAAGATAATCAACAGTATCAGTCCGATACAGTTCGACGGAATCGTATTGATAAATAAGAACAAGGGTGTTGCAATTTTGTCGAACAATTTGTTCGGCTTCCAACCCGCCAATGTGCCGAGCAGACAACCGAGAAGCCCTCCCGAAATCCAGGTCGGAATCGAAAGTATCAAGGTGTTTTTCATCGCTTTCATCACATTTTGAACGACGGGTTGTCGATTCGAATAAGCTAATCCGAAATCCAATTTGGCAATACTTTTCAAATATCTCATGTATTGAACCAACATATTATCATCCAATCCGTATTTGATTTTCATCTGCTCCAGTTGAGCCGGGTCGTGCTCAAGAAGATGGTAATACTCTTCTTGGCCGACCAAGTTGATAATAGGCTCTCCCGGCATCAGATGAATCAATAAAAAACTAATCGAAATAATGATGAATATGGTGATTATCGCATACATTAATTTCTTTAGTACAATATTCATAGTTTTAAGCTATCGGCTTTAGGTTAAACCAAGTTTCCGGATGAATCACTCCCCAAGAAGCGATATTTTTCCAACCTTCGTATTTGTCGGTACGATATGGGAAGAAAGATTTTTCCCAGCAAAGTGACTGAGCAAAGGCAACTTCCTCCGCCATTTTTTGTAATTTCTTCACATTTTCAACATAGACTTCATTGTTTGTAGCTTGTTGCATTTTGAAGAAAGTATCTTTGAATTCGTCATTATGGAAAGTTCCCCAAATCCAAGTTTCTTCACCTTCAAATCTCGGGTCTGCCAAGAAATATCTAAATGCACTCGTGTAATTTGCCATTCCGGAAGTCGTATGGCCAATGAAAATATCATATTTTCCATCCATTATATTTTTCTCCCAGACTTCCGCATTCCGCATGCTGTCCTCGTCGATATGGTTTTTGATTCCGATTTCTTTGAGTGATGCCATGACGGTGTCGGCGATACGATTCAAAAGCTCCGGTTTCTTTGAGAACTGCGGAGTTACCATGACATCCATCGGGCTGCCGTCCGGATATTCGCGGAAGCCGTCGCCGTCCTTATCCACATAGCCTGCCTCATCCAAAATCTTTTTCGCTGCATCCAAATCTTTAGCAAGTTTCGGAATCGAGCTGTCAAATCCGTTGCATGAAGGTGCTATAATACCTGCACCCGGTGCTGTACCGTATCCGCCGTTTATTACAGTTGCAAGTTTGTCATAGTCCAAAGCTGAACGAACCGCTTTTCTGAAGTTGATATCGTCCGCCGGTTTTCTTTCCATTCCGTATGTGATTTGGAAATGACCTGCATAATCGCTCTCGCCCGGGTCGATTTCTTTGACATCAAAAACGGTCTCCATGATGGTGGCATCAATCGGATTTGCATAAGCGTACATCGCATCGACTTCACCGTTCATCATTGCCAACATCAAAGTATCTTCGCCCGAGTAGCATTGAACCGTTACTTTATCGACCATGATTTCGCCTAAGAAGTTGTTTTCAGGAACCGCTTCATAGACTGCACTTTGCGCATCCTTGTCAACGGAAACCAATTTGTAAGGGCCGCAGCCGACGGATGCATTTTCTTCTGCATATTCTTCGTAATTTTCAACGCCTTCCCAAATATGCTTCGGATAGACGCAAGCCGTATTCAGCGCGCTGGTGTTGAGCCAATAATACGCATCCGGCTCGCTGAAAGTGAGCGTACATTCTCCGTCGCCGGTGATTTCCCACTTTTGCAAATTGTTGAGAGAACCTACTTTTTTAACATTTTTCATATAGTCGAATGTAAAGAGGATGTCCTCATCAGTCACCGGTTTGCCGTCATGCCAAACCGCAGTTTTCGGGAATGTAAATACAATTTGTTTTCCGTCTTCGGATACTTCAAATGATTTGAAGAAATATGGTTTTAGCTGTTTGTTTTCATCGATGTAGATGAAATTTCCCTGTGTAAAACCGTTGTAGTTCATTTTACCGAAAGCATCTTTTTGCGTTTGCATATTAAAAACATTGTTTTCACCGGTCGTTCCGATGATTAGATTTTCAACATGCTTTGACGCAGTTTTTTCCGCCGGAGCTTCTCCGCCGGATTCAGCCGGCTTGCTCGGGCTGCAAGCTCCCAAAACAAGAACCAAGGCTAAAAAGATTGTGAACAGTTTAAAGCTTTTTTTCTTCATAAACCCTCCTTGAAATAAATGCCATCGTTTTTCAAATAAAAAAACGCTCTATACTTGAATAGAGCGCGCAAAAAGACAACACAAAAATTGCTTTCCATCGCTCGTAGAAATCAAGTATAACGACAAGGCAGGTCTTCTGGCTTAGAATCAACATCCGTTTCGCCTTCCCATGACAGTGGCATATAAAACGGACTCCTCATTTACAGCGGCGGGACCGCATAGGAATTTCACCTATTTCCCTTTTCATCAGCATGCTGAACCTTGAAGGACATATTGAATTAGTGTTTAAAAACACAAGTACAGTATATATCATAACATTATATACTGCAAGCGTTTTACATAAGTTTTATCAAATTTCAAGATAAGTTGATGTGCTAAAGGAATTGAAGTTAAAAATTGAAAAAGAAAAGAACTCATACCGAAAGCCTTTATCGAAAATTCATACCGAAAAAATCATTCCCTTTCATTGACAATCAAGCGGTTTTGCTGTATCATAAATGAGATTAAGATAACTCTTTTAATTTGGTACTGAGAGACTGACAAGGAGGCAATATGAGACACTTAACAGAGATAAGTGATTTTAGCGTGGAGGAAATTTCTTCACTTATTAGCGTTGCTAAAGATATGATGGCGAATCGAAGCAAGTATGCAGATGCTTTGAAGGGTCGTATCTTGGCAACGCTTTTTTATGAGCCGAGTACGAGAACGAGATTGAGTTTTGAGTCGTCGATGCTTCGACTCGGCGGAAGCGTAATCGGTTTTTCCGATGAGGACAACACTTCGGTTTCCAAAGGGGAAACGATAAAGGATACGGCTCGCATCGTATCGGGCTATGTCGATATTATCGCAATGCGTCATTATCAGGTCGGTGCACCGATGGAGGCGGCGAGTGTGGCGAGCGTTCCGCTCATCAATGCGGGCGACGGCGGCAATCAGCATCCGACTCAGACATTGACGGATTTACTGACGATTTCGTCGGAGCTCGGACGATTGGACAATCTTCGAATCGTGATGGTGGGCGATTTGAAATACGGCCGCACCGTTCATTCGTTGACCAAGGCAATGAAGCGATATAAAAACAATCATTTCGTATTTGTTTCCCCGAAGGAGCTGGCGATGCCCGACTATATCAAAGAGATGCTGCATGACGAAGGCATAACTTTTGAAGAAACGGAGCATTTCGGGCAGGCGATTGGGCAAGCGGATGTGCTGTATATGACGAGAATTCAAAAAGAGCGTTTTGACAGCGAAGCGGAATACCTGCGACTCAAAGATTCCTTTATTTTGGACAAGGCTAAATTGGATTTGGCAAAACAGGATATGATTGTCATGCATCCGTTGCCGCGAGTGAATGAAATTACGGAAGAAGTGGATGCGGATTCCCGGGCGAAATATTTTCAGCAGGCGAGATACGGCATGTTCATTCGCATGGCATTGATTTTGATGCTCGTTAAAGAGAATGAGTTTGTGAAAGGATAAGAGATGATACGAATTAAAAACATCCATATTATTGATAAATATACCGACATCGTCGATGATGTGCTGATTGCGGGCGAAAAAATCGAGTTGATTGGAAAAGAAAAAATCGATGCGAGATTGCAGGGCGAGGAAGTCGAAATGATCGACGGAGAAGGAAAATATTTGTCGCCGAGCTTTGTGGATTTGCATTTTCATCTGCGTAATCCCGGACAGGAGCACAAACAAACTTTTGAGGAGGCATCCAATGCCTGCATTCGCGGCGGATATACCAAGGTCGTCGCGATGGCGAATACGGTGCCGATTGTGGACAGCATCGAGCGCATCGAAATGGTGGAGCGCGGCATGCAAAATTTACCGCTTGAGGTCGTGCAGACTTCCGCGGTGTCGGTGGATTTGCGCGGACAGCAGGTCGTGGATTTTGAAAACTTGCGAAAAAAGACCTTCGTATTTTCCGATGACGGTCGTAATGTCGATAGGGAAGATGTGATGGAGCAGGCGCTCTTAAAATCCAAGGAGCTGGACTTTATGATACTCGACCACGATGAGCCGGAGAGCGAGATGGTGATTCGAAATATCGAGTTGGCGCGTAAAACCGGCGGCAGACTCCATTTTTGTCATATCAGCAAAAAAGAATCGATTGAAGCGATAATCAAAGCGAAGGAAGACGGACTCAATGTCAGCTTTGAATTTTCACCGCATCATATCTTCAGCAAAAATCTTGACTATCGGGTCAATCCGCCGATTGGAAATGATGAAGACAATGCAGCGATTCTGCAGGCTATAAAGGACGGCAAGGTGGATGCAATCGCAACCGACCACGCTCCGCATACGGCGGAGGACAAACAAAAGGGTGCGCCGGGGATCGCAAATATCGAAACGGCATTCGCAATGGTGCGTAAAATTTTTGCGGATGAAAATATTCCGCTCCGGACGCAAATCGCTTTGATGAGCAACAATCCGTCGGAGATGCTTCGGGTCGATAATCGCATTCGGGAAGGAGCAAGAGCGGATTTGGTTATCTTCAACGATGAAATCTATCCGATTGACAGCAGCCGATTTGTCACCAGAAGCAAAAATACGCCATTTGACGATTGGATGGCGCGAGGCAAGGTGGAATATACTTTTGTGGGCGGCGTGCCGTACAAAAATTTCCAGTAGAAGATGTTGAAGTAGGCAAAGAGTGGATTCTTTGTCAAACGAAATGGAGTAAATATGATAATGAATGAATTGAGACATCGCGCGATGCAGATGAGTCCGCTCTGTGTGGGCATCGATTTGCGCGAGAGTCATATACCGAAAGAGCTTTCGAATTTGCCGATTGGTGAGCAATTTACACAATATGCTCGAGAAATCATCGAGGCGTCCAAGGATTACGCGGCTTGCTACAAGGTTCAGATTGCCTGCTACGAATGTTACGGAATCGAGGGATTGATCGCTTACAAAAATATTTTGCAGATGATTCGTAAGTTCGGACATATCGCCATCGCGGACATCAAGCGCGGCGACATCGGCTCGACGGCGGAGATGTATGCGAAAGGACATTTTACCGGAGATTTTGAAGCGGATATCGTGACGCTCAACGCTTATATGGGAGAAGATGCCGTCAGTCCGTATTCCGACTATATGAAAGAAAACAAAGGCGCATTTATTTTAGGAAAAACATCCAACGCCGGTTCACGGGATTTTCAAGATTTGAAAGTGGGCGAAAAATTTTTGTATGAGCGCGTCATCGAAAAAATCAGCGGCTGGAACAAGGCAATTGAAAATTATGAAGGCTTCGGCGGCTTCGGCGCGGTGGTCGGTGTGAACAATGCCGACGATATCAAATTGCTGAAGGAAATCACATCCGACTTGTTCCTGCTGATTCCGGGTTACGGAGCGCAGGGCGCGAAGATTGAGGATATCTCGGCGCTCGTGCGTGAAAACAAAAACGGCGTTATCAATGTGTCGCGTGGATATACGGCAAATATTGCGGGAGATTTTCGTAAGGTGTTGAAAGAGCGAGCAGTTACTTTGGCGGGAGAATTAAGACAATGTTTCAAATAAAAAGAGCAAAAATTATAGAGAATCGTCAAATCACCTTCGATTTGTTTGTGATGAAGGTTGCCGGCAGTTATGATGTCAAGGAAGGACAGATTTTTATGCTCAAAGCGCTCGATGCGGATATGACGCTGTATCGTCCGCTGAGCATTTTTGACGCGGATGAAGAATCGGTGAGTTTTCTGTATTCTGTCCGAGGAAAAGGAACGGCGATTTTTTCAAGACTTCGGGCAGGCGACGAAATTTTGCTGCATGGTGCGTATGGAAACGGATTTCCGAAAGCGGACGGAAAACTGGCATTGGTCGGAGGAGGCATCGGCATGGCGCCGCTTCTGCTCGTTGCCAAACGCAACCCGAATGCCGAAGTCTATATCGGTGTGCGTGACGATTTATACAATGATGAAGAAATTTCGGCAATTCAAAATCTGTTTTCCGAAGTGAATATGAAATTAAAGGTCGGCGGTATCATCACCGACGCCGTACCCTTCGGCAACTACGATGTGATTTTTACCTGCGGACCCGAAATCATGATGGAGGCGGTGAGTAAAAAACATGCTAATACCTATGTGTCGATGGAAAAGCACATGGGCTGCGGCGTCGGCGCCTGTCTTTCATGCAGCTGCAAAGTGGATGGCAAGATGAAAAAAGTATGTCAGGACGGGCCGGTGTTTTTAGGACGGGAGGTGTTTGAATGCGCGAAATAGTATTTGGAAAAGAATTCAAAAATATCGTCGTCGGCGCATCGGGCACTTTCGGCTTCGGAAGGGAATTTGACAAATTCTACGATGTGTCGATACTCGGCGGCATTTCATCCAAAGGGCTGACCTTGGAGCCGCGTCAGGGTAATTCGGGCATTCGTATCACCGAAACGCCTTCGGGAATTATGAATTCCATCGGACTGGAGAATCCCGGTGTGCGAGCGTTTTTGGAAAATGAGCTTCCTTTTATGAAAAGTAAAAACAATGTGGTCATTGCCAATGTCGGGGGCTCAGATTTGGGCAGCTATGTCGAAGCGGTGCGCCTCATCGATGAGCATGCCAAGCAAAATGACGGTGTAGATATTATTGAGCTCAATATTTCCTGTCCCAATGTCAAGCAGGGCGGGATGGCTTTCGGAATTCATGCCTGCGATGCCGCTTTTATCACTAAAGAAATTCGCAAGGTGACGACTTTGCCGCTCGTGGTCAAGCTTTCGCCCAATGCGCATAATCTGGTGAAAGTGGCGAAGGCGATTGAGAGCGAAGGTGCGGACGGTCTGTCGCTCGTAAATACTTTTACGGCGCTTGAAATCGATGTGGTAAACAAAAAAGCACTTTTTGACAATGTTTACGCGGGACTTTCCGGACCGGCGATTATGCCGATTGCACTTCGCATGACGAGAGATGTTTGCAAAAATGTAAAAGTACCCGTCATGGCAATGGGCGGAATCACTTCAGCGATTGATGTCATCAAATTTGTGATGGCGGGCGCGACTTTAGTTCAAGTCGGAACAGGAAATTTTATGAATCCGATGGCATGTTATGATATAATAAAAGGACTGGAAGAATATTTTTCAAAAGAAAATATTACTCCGGCGGAGATAAGGGGAATTATATGATAGAAATTTTAAAAGAAAGCGATGCTTTGCTCGAAGGACATTTTTTGCTGACATCGGGCAAACATTCCAATCGATATGTGCAATGTGCAAAAGTGCTTCGCTATCCCGACAAGGCGGCGAAGATTTTAAAACCGGTTGCGGATAAGCTCAGAGAATTGGATATCGACCTGCTTGTCGGACCGGCGATGGGCGGAATCATCGTGGCGTATGAGCTCGGCAGACAGCTCGGTATCGAAGCGATTTTTACCGAGAGAGTGGATGGCAAGATGGAACTGCGTCGCGGTTTTGAAGTGAAAAAAGGTCAGCGCATCGCCATCTGCGAAGATGTGATCACGACCGCCAAGTCTTCTTTTGAAGTTAAAGAACTTCTCGAGAGCATGGGCGGTGAAGTGGTTGCGCTCGCTTCGATTATCGATAGAACCAAGGGCAATGTCAATATCGATATTATCAGCGCGATTCAGTTGGAAATCGACGCTTATGAGCCAAAAGACTGCCCATTGTGCAAGCAAAATATTCCTTATATCAAACCGGGGAGTAGAAACATAAAATAAGAGGAAGTATGCAGGTATTTAATCTCACAAGTCTAAACATATCTCAGGAAGTGCCGCGCGTCTTGTTCAAGCCCATCAATATGAACAGCAAATATATTTTTTTCGAAAAGCTGTTGACGGGATTGGACGATACATGGAGCGAAGGAATCTGGGGATATGATATCAACAGTCATGAAATGAATAGAGTCGATCAAGGTCAGCATGTTTCGTACAAGGAATTGTACGATTTTGACACGCCCCAAATTTTTTGGAACGGGACATCGCGCGTTGACCCTGACGCGATGTATTTTGCAACCATAACGGAATTGGACGAGGAAGAATTCATCGAGTTTTACGAAATCGATTTGCTTTCCGGCGTGCAAAGAAATATTTTGGGTTTCAAATTTGCAAAGGACAGTTTCGTGTATAAAAGCATGGATTTGTTGGCGCCGGGATATCTTTTGTTCCGCCTAAGCTACAATGTCGATTTTATCGATGTGGATTTTTATGACGATGTGTATCTGTTGGATGTCAAAGAAAAGAAATATTACAGCGTCAACGATGAGACCTTCAAAATCAACGCGGGGAGCATCATCGTATCGGGCAGTGGGGAAAATGCACGCATATTTTTGGAAGAATATTATTTGGAAGAGCAGGAGCAATATGATTTGATTACATCGGAAGAGGTGGAGCTCGCTTATGAATTGCATGATTCCATCGACCCTAGCCATATCTTTCAAAATACGATTAAGACGACGACCTTGGAAAATTTTATAACACAAATCAAAGCCGGTGCGGATGAAATTACCATGGAAGTGTTGGACGAGCAATTTATGGAAGGCGCAATTCGTCTTATCGGCGAGACGAATGATTTCGTTTATTACAAAAAATTGTTCTACGACTTTGCACTCAAGAAAAAGGGAGATTTCATGTCGCTTCGAAAAATCGGAAGCTACGAAGTCTATAAAATTCATAAAGAGAGTCTTGAAAAATCCTTTGTTCGTGATGTACACGACGACTTGGAAATCAAAACCAATTCCCAAAGAGCCTACATCATCAACGATTTGAGATTTCATTCCAAGATTGAGGACTTTGACACCGGCGAACTCGTCTATGATTACAAAAAACGATTTGTCGGCCGTGTATATGAAGAGGTGGCGGACATCGTCGATGATGAATATTTAATTATTCATCTGGATTCCGATGACCCGCGCATCGCTAGCTATATGATTGTCGATGCCAAGAGCGATGAGATGATGATTGCCGGACATGATGTACTCGTTTTGGAAGACCATATATTTGTGATTTAATATCGAAATAGAAATCAGCCTGAACATCAATTATTGTTTCGGCGAAAAAACCGACTGACAAAATCGGATACTCCTTTTTGGATATCCTTTTTGCCGGTCGGTTTCGTTTTTTAATTTTACGATGAAATTTTTTCTTCCTTTATTCAAATTTTTGTTTTCAAAATTTTTATACCGAAACGGGGTCGTTTTTGATCAGACTTTTCATCTTATGTTTTCGATAGAGAACAAATACCAGCGGAATGCTGATTCCTTTTACGATACTCGTTCCGGAGATTGCCCACCAAACACCGTCCACACCCAGCGGAGTTTGAGAGAGCAACAGCGCAATCGGAATTCGTGAGCCCGTCATCAAAATGCTCATCAGAGCGGGGATTCGAGTTTCGCCATGCCCGTTGAACACACCGACGAAAAGAATTTCAAAGCACATAAAGATTTGCGAAAAACCCAATATGCGCAGATAGCTGATACCGCCTTCGATGGACGGACGGTCTTCCAAAAAGATGGAAAAGATATTCTCGCCGAAGAATATGAGCAAGACGGTTGCCATCGCTCCGAATAAAAAGGCGTAGGATGCAATGACAATAATTCCTTTTTTGATTCGTTTGAAATTGCCGATGCCGAAATTTTGACCGATGAATGCGGTAACGGCAATCGCCAGTCCGTCAGCCGTCATCCAAGATATCGACTCGACTTGACCGCCGACTTTTTGAACTGCAATCGACACTTCGCCGAACTGAGCAATGATTCGGGCAAGCACAATCGAATAGCAGCAGTAGAGCGTCATTTGCAATGCAGAGGGAAATCCGGTTTTGCAAATAGTTTTCATAAAAGAAAGCTGAGGCAATTTTCGGATGCTGATTCGCAGCGAATCATCCAGCTTGAGATTGTTCACCAAGAGCATCAGAAAGACAACCACCTGCGCGGATGCCGTAGCGATGGCGGCGCCGTGAACGCCCAATGCCGGAAAAGGTCCGACCCCGAAGATGAGCAATATGTCAAATACGATATTGAAAATCAATCCCACCGAGTTTGCGATAAAAGGTGCTCGCGAGTTGCCGATCGAGTTGAGCATTGCAGATAAGACCGGATTGACATACATAAAAGGCATCGACAGTGCAACGATTATCAAATATTCACGCGCTTGACGAATGACGAATTCGCTTCCGAGATTAAAGAATGCGATAATCGGCTGATTGCCCAAGCTCAAAATCGCGGCGATGAACAGTCCGAATAGGAAGTTCACCCAAAATGCCGCTTCGGAATAAGATTGAACGGCGGAAAAATCTTTTTTGCCGTAGGACTGCGAAACATGAACCTGCGTTCCGATTCTTGCCATCGCGGAGGACGCATTCGCAAACCACAGAAAGAATCCGGCGGTTCCCACTGCGGCGACCGACGGGCTGCCGAGTCTCCCGATGCAAATCATATCGATGAAACTGTAAGTCATGTGGATGAAGGAAGTTGCTAAAATCGGCATCGTGAATCGAAATATTTTCTGCGAAATACTTCCCTTTGTCAAATCTATATTTTGGGACATAATGTGCCTCTTTCTTTCAGATTTCTGTTTGTAGACGAACAAATCAATGAATGGTATAATAATTGAAGCTACTAGCCAATTGTAACATAATTTGCGATTGCTTGCTATCATTAGAATGAAAATGATGAAAATCATTTTTAATCCGAAGACGGATGAGGTGTTAAGATGTCTTTAGAGAATGTAAAAAAATATTTTACTCAATTCAATATGGAAAACAAAGTGCTCGAATTTGATGATTCGAGTGCGACGGTCGAGCTTGCGGCGGAGCGTTTGGGCGTATTGCCGTAGCGAATCGCCAAGACGCTGTCCTTTATACTTGAGGACGGCTGTATTTTAATTGTAACGGCAGGCGATGCCAAAATTGACAGCAAAAAATATAAACAATTTTTCGGACAGAAGGCGAAAATGGTAAAGCTTGAAGAAATCGAGCAGTTGACAGGTCACGAAATCGGTGGCGTCTGTCCTTTTGCCAATCCTCAAAATGTGCGAGTCTATACCGATATTTCACTCAAGCGATTCGAGACGGTTTTTCCGGCATGCGGCAGCGAGCGCTCGGCGATTGAATTGACTCCGGATGAGTTGTATTTTTACGGCAAGGCGGTGGAATGGGTGGATATTTGCAAAGCGTGGAATGAAGTTCATTGAAAAGAATGGAAAAAAATTCCGAAATTGGATATAATGAGAACGAAGGAGAATGTATGAGGTTGATTCATAAATTTAGACAGAATAACAATAATTTTTTGCTGGATGTCAATTCCGGCTCGGTGCATGTAGTCGATGATGTCGCCTATGATGTGCTGGATTTTTATAAAGAGAAGGCATTGGATGAGATTATTCATCAACTGCCGCAACACAGCGAAGAGGATATTCGTACCGCCTACGAAGAATTGCAGGAGCTGGAAAAAATGGAGCTGCTTTTCAGCGACGATATTTTTCCGGCATCTCAAACTTTCAAAGGGCGAAATCCGATTGTCAAAGCGATGTGCCTGCACATGGCGCATGATTGCAATCTAAGCTGTAAATATTGTTTTGCAGGTCAGGGTGAATTCAACGGTCCGAAAGGTTTGATGAGTTTTGAAGTCGGAAAAAAAGCGATTGATTATCTGATTGCCAATTCCAAAAATCGTCGTAATCTTGAAATCGACTTTTTCGGCGGTGAACCGCTGATGAATTTCGGCGTTGTCAAACAGTTGGTTGAATACGGGAATGAAGAAGCGAAGAAGCATAACAAGGTTTTTCGTTTCACCATCACGACCAACGGCATTTTGCTCGACGATGAAAAAATCGAGTACATCAACAAGCATATGCACAATGTCGTGCTGAGCTTGGACGGACGCAAAGAGGTCAACGATGCGATGCGGCCGACTGTAAACGGACGAGGGAGCTATGACATCATCGTTCCGAAGTTTCAAAAACTGGTGCAGGGACGAGGAGATAAATATTATTACATTCGCGGAACTTTCACGCGAAATAATATCGACTTTGGCAAGGATGTTCTTCACTATCGCGATTTGGGCTTTGAGCTCACCTCGATGGAGCCGGTCGTTGACCATGAGCAAAATGAATATGCGCTGCGCTCGGAGGATATTGAGAAGGTCAATGCGGAATATGAAAAATTTGCCTTGGAGTATCTGGATATACGAAAGCAGGACCCTCGATTCAAATTCTTCCACTATATGATCGATTTAAGCGGAGGGCCATGCGCGATAAAAAGAATTTCCGGTTGCGGTGCAGGCATCGAATATTTGGCGATTACACCGGATGGGGATATTTTTCCATGTCATCAATTCGTCGGGAAGGACGAATTCAAATTGGGCAATCTGTTCGATGAAAAAATCGAGTTTCCGAAACAAATCGTCGATGAATTTTTGGCGACGGATGTGACGACGAAGGAAGATTGTCAAAGCTGTTGGGCGAAATTTTATTGCTCGGGCGGTTGCCATGCCAACGCTTATAATTTTAACAACGATATCAAAAAGCCGTATAAAGACGGTTGTGAAATGCAGAAGAAACGAATCGAATGTGCGATTATGGTCGAAGCGATGCTCAAAATGGATGAGCCGGAGAATGTCTAAAGACGAGGAGTGGGTATGATAGAGAGTTTGAAAAAATATTCGGGTTTGATTGTTGCAGGCGTGATATTGATTATCGCGCACAAATTGGTTGAAAACTATGAGGTGTTTCTGGACGCTTTTGATAAATTGAAAGTGATTATGACCCCATTCATTTGGGCCTTTATCATCACCTATTTTTTGCTGGGGCTGATGCGATTTTTGGAAAACAAATTGAAACTCAATAGAAAATGGGCTTTTGCGCTGACCTATTTGGTATTTTTTGGCGTACTGGTGCTTTTCGGATTGATGGTCGTGCCGGTCATCGTGGAGAATGTGACGGATATCATTCAGGCAAGTCCGATCTATATTGCCAAAATCCAGACTCTCATCAACAAGCTGACCAATGAATTAAAGCTGATTGAAAATGTGCAGATCAAAGGATATATTGAGTCGATGAACTCAAACTTTTCAAAATGGTCTCTGAGCTTTTTGAATACTGCGCTCAACTCGATCATCACCGGTTTAATCGGCGTTACATCTTGGCTGTTCAAATTGCTGTTCGGCATCATCATCTCGATGTATATTTTGATGGATGTTGAAAGCTTCCAGCGCTCCGCCGAGCGTTTCATCCTTGTAATTTTCGGTGAGAGTAAATCGTCCGGAATTATGAAGTTCTTAGAGCTGAGCGACCAGATATTCAAAGATTATTTTGTAGGAAAGGTAATTGATTCTTCCATCGTAGCGGTCATCTGCTACATCGGGCTGAGTGTTATCGGCGCACCGTATGCGATGTTGATGAGTTTGATTGTAGGAATTTTTAATATGATTCCGTATATCGGACCGGTCATCGGCGCTTTGCCGGCAGTGGTGCTGACTCTGCTTCTCGACCCGAAAAAAGCATTGTGGGTCGTAATTTTCATTTTTGTATTGCAGCAGGTGGATGGAAATATTATCGGCCCAAAGGTGCTCAGCGACAAGGTCGGTGTTTCGCCGTTTGGTGTTGTACTTGCAATTGCAATCGGCGGCGGCTATTTCGGCATGGTCGGAATGCTGGTTTCCGTTCCAATTTACAAATTGATTTCAATCCTTATCAATCGCTGGATGCACAAAAAAATTGTTTCGAGGAAATCAGAGCAAAAGGTTTTGTAAAATTAAGTTTTGTGATATAATAAATTTTTGAGAAATAGTTTTTGGGGAGAGGAATAAATTTTGGCATATATTGTAGTAAAAGAAAGTGGCGCCCTCAAGGGCAATGTTAAAATAAATGGTGCAAAAAATGCGGTGCTTCCAATTATCGCCGCAACTTTATTGGTGGATGGCGTGAGCGTTATCCGAAGCGTTCCGAATCTTCGGGATGTCAATGTCATGAGTGATTTACTTCGCTATCTCGGTGCGAAGGTGCAGTACGACGGTGAGACTTTGACTGTCGATACGACCGAGATCAAAGAAACCGAAGCACCATATCATTTAGTCAATAAGATGCGAGCATCTTTTCTCGTGATGGGCTCGTTGATCGGCAGATTTCACAGAGCAAAAATTTCTTTGCCGGGCGGATGTGCAATCGGTACAAGACCGATTGATTTGCATATCAAAGGTTTTCGTCAACTCGGCGTTCAGGTTGAAACCGAGCATGGTTATGTCGAAGCAACGACTGAAAAACTCGTAGGAAGCAAAATCTATTTGGATTTCCCGTCCGTCGGTGCGACCGAAAATATTATGATGGCCGCGGTCTTTGCGGAAGGCACGACGGTTATTGAAAATGTCGCGGAAGAACCGGAAATCGTCGATCTTGCAAACTTCCTCAACAAGATGGGAGCAAAAGTGCGGGGAGCGGGAACCAATACGATAAAAATTACAGGAGTTACCGAACTTATCCCGGTGGAGCATACCGTCATTCCGGATAGAATCGAAGCGGGAACTTACATGGTGGCGGCGGCGATGACCAAGGGCGATGTGACGGTTGAAAATGTCATCGTTGACCACATCAAGCCGGTTATTGCGAAGCTGCGCGAAGTGGGATGCGTTGTCGAAGAAATGGAAAACACCGTACGAGTGATTGGGCCGGAAGTTATTTTGCCGACTAATATTAAAACTTTGCCGCATCCGGGATTCCCAACCGATATGCAATCGCCGTTTATGTCGATGCTTTGCATGGCGGATGGAAAATCGACGATTACGGAAACGGTTTTTGAAAATCGATTTATGAATGTACCCGAGCTTATCCGAATGGGAGCGAATATAGAAATCAATGGAAAATCAGCCATTGTGGAAGGAAGAGAACAGTTGACGGGTTCCGAAGTCATGGCGACCGATTTGCGAGCGGGTGCCGCATTGGTCATCGCAGGACTGGTATCAGAAGGAGAAACCATCGTAAAAAATATTTATCATATCGAAAGAGGATATGTTGACTTGGTAGGCAAGCTCTCGATGTTGGGAGCGAATGTATATCGCGTGGAAGATTAAGTAGGAGGAACTATGACACCAGATATTGGAATTGATTTAGGAACTGCATCGGTTCTTATTTATGTGAAAAACAAGGGAATCGTGCTCAATGAGCCGGCTGTTGTTGCGATTGATGTAACCAATGGCAATGTGCTTGAAGTTGGAGAAGAAGCGAGATTGATGCTCGGTCGTACACCGGGAAGCATCGTCGCGATAAGGCCGCTTCGGGAAGGTGTTATTTCAGATTACGAAGTAACTGAAAAAATGCTCAAATACTTTATCGAAAAAATCACCGGCGGCGTGAGCATGTTCAAAATGTTTAAGCCGAAAATCATGGTTTGCGTTCCATCCGGCGTGACCGAAGTTGAAAAAAGAGCGGTTGTCGATGCAACGATGGAAGCCGGAGCAAGAGAAGTGTATATCATCGAAGAACCGATTGCGGCGGCGATCGGAGCGGGAATTGATATTTCCAGACCGAACGGCTCCATGGTGGTGGATATCGGCGGAGGAACGACCGACATCGCGGTTATTTCGCTCGGCGGAATCGTTGAGAGCGCATCCATCAAGGTGGCGGGCGATACATTTGACGATGCCATCATTCGATATATGAGAAAAAATCATTCGATGCTGATCGGAGAAAGAACGGCGGAAGAAATCAAGAAAAATATCGGTTCCGCTTATCCGAGAGAAGAAGAAGTCATCATGGCGATTCGCGGACGAAATCTGGTATCCGGTTTGCCGGAAACGAGAGAGATTACATCCACCGATATGCTCAGCGCACTCAAAGATTCTGTTGTGCAGATTGCGGATGCGGTGCACTCGGTGCTTGAAAAAACGCCACCGGAGTTGTCAGCGGATATTTCGGACAAAGGAATTCTGATGACGGGCGGCGGCTCATTGCTTTGGGGATTGGACAAGCTGATTCAAAAAAGAACCGGTATCGACGCATTCGTTGCGGAGGATGCAATTTCCTGTGTCGCAAGAGGAACGGGCGAAGCGCTCAACTCCATCAAATTGATGAGCAAAAGCTCTTACCGAAAAAAATACTAAAAACTAAAAACCTAGCCTTGAGAAATCTCAATCGCTAGGTTTTCTTGTTAAGAGCTATTAGCTGTGCTTTTTCTACGAGGAATTTGATTTTTTCATCAGAGGCTTCCTTCCTGCGGCTGTCTGATACATATTGTAAGACTTATTTCTACTTTTGACAAAGTGGAATTTACTGTAAGACTTATTTCCACTTTGACCCCCTTAAAGTGGAAATAACTTTTTCACTTTACAGACACGACCATACATTGATAAAAAATTGCAAGGGATTTTTATTGGTGGTATAATAGTAGGATTAGGAGAGTGTTATGGAAGAAAACAATTTATCAAAAAGGAATGAAATGAATTCAGAAAAAAATTTATCCGAAACGGCTGATAGAGATTTGAAAAGCCGAGATGAAAATCCGCTGGCAACTCAGGATATAAGCAGATTACTTAAGCGATTCGCTATTCCGAGCGTTATCGCGATGTTGGTCACGGCGCTTTACAATGTCGTTGACCAAATTTTTATCGGTCAGGGAGTTGGGGTTCTCGGTAATGCGGCAACCAATGTCGCCTTTCCCGTCGTAACGGTTACGATTGCGATATCTCTGCTGATAGGGATAGGCAGTGCATCGAATTTCAACTTGGCGATGGGACGCGGGGACAAAAAGACGGCGGCGAAATATGTTGCCAATGCCATCGTGTATATGGCAATTTTCGGCGTGATACTTGTGGTTATCGTGCTCGCTTTTTTGGAGCCCTTGCTTTTACTTTTCGGCACGACCGAGCAGGTGATGCCTTATGCCAAAACCTATTTAGGCATTACGGTATTCGGACTGTTGTTTGCGATTTTCATCACCGCCGGTTGCAATCTAATTCGTGCGGATGGCTCGCCGAAGCAATCGATGCTGATTATGTTGACCGGTGCGGTGACCAATATGGTGCTTGACCCGCTGTTCATCTTCGGGTTCGGTTGGGGAATCGCCGGTGCGGCATGGGCAACGGTCATCGGACAATTCATATCCTTCGTGCTGGTCATATCCTATCTGCGCAACTATGAATCCGTTGCGTTGCACAAGGAATACTTTGTGCCGGATTTTATCTGTTTCAAAAATATTTGCAAGCTGGGCAGTGCCGCTTTTTTCAATCAAATCGCATTGACCTTTGTGCAAATCGTGATGAATAATACGCTGAGGCATTACGGCGCACTTTCTCCATACGGCGCGGAAATTCCATTGGCGAGTATCGGTATCATTACTAAAATCAACATGCTGATTTTTGCAACATCCATCGGGATTGCGCAGGGCAATCAGCCGATTGTCGGTTTTAATTACGGTGCAAAAAATTACGACAGAGTCAAACAGGCGATTCGTTTGGCGATTCTCTATGCAACGATTATTTCAACGACGGGATTTTTATGCTTTCAATTTTTTCCAAGACAAATATTGAGCATTTTCGGAAAAGGAAGCGAAGAATATTTTTATTTTGCTACGCGAGCACTCAAAATCTTTTTGTTCATGACCTTTATCAACAGCATTCAGCCAATTGTGGCGACTTTCTTCACATCGATTGGCAAAGCGGGTAAGGGATTGTTGATGTCCTTAACGAGACAGGTGATTTTTTTGATACCGCTCATTTTGTTTTTGCCGACACAATTCGGAATCGACGGCGTAGTGTATGCGGGTCCGATTGCCGATGCGGCGGCTGCGGTCGTTGCCATCGTGTTCTTGGTCAATGAGATTCGTCATATCAACCATGCGATTTCGGAGGAGAGCAAAGAAAAATCGATTCCGGTCACTTAACGGATGGAAAAAATCAAAATCCGAAAACGAAATTGCAAATCAAAAAGCGAATGGGAGAAACAAAACTCAAATTTGCAAGATACTATAACAAAAAATCGGAGGTATATGTGCATATTTCAGAAAAACTAATCGACGAATCCGTCATTCCTTTTCAAAATCCCAATGCTTGTGCGCAAAATTCGGATTTTGATTCGAAACGATGGATTTATATTCCGTCCTTTTATTCGTGCTGCCGATATATTCTCGGAACCGTGGGGAGCAGGTCTTTGATTGCAATCGGAATCAATCCGTCAACCGCCTCTCCGAATAATTTGGACAATACTTTGAAATCGGTCGAGCGAATCGCATTCGGCAATGATTTTGATTCCTATATCATGTTCAATGTCTATGCGCAGCGAGCGACCGACCCGAGCGATATGCACAAGGAATTGAATTCCCGATTGCATATTGAGAATATGAAGGCGTTTCGATATTTACTCGAGCAATCGGAGGAGAGACCGATGATATGGGCGGCTTGGGGAACTCTTATTGAAAAGCGAAGCTATCTCAAAGATTGTTTGCTTGAGATGGTGAAATTGGCAAATGAATACGATGCTCAATGGTGTCGAACGGGCAATTTGTCGAAAAAAGGACATCCGCATCATCCGCTGTACTTGAAAAAAGATTCGAAATTAGTTCCCTTTGACATCAACGACTATTTACGGAAATTGTAAAGCGATAAAAAGGGAGCGGTGCAAATGGGCAATTTCGTCCTTGATTTGTCGAAGTAGTTATTGCGATGGCATGCAAATTGATTGGAATTTGATAAGGAGGTGGATTATGAAAGTGATAAAATCTCGGGGTGTGACCTCGTTGTTTGTCGTATTGCTGTCCGTTTTTCATGCCTTTATCTTTATTTTTACGGCCAATCATGTGGAGTTTAATCGATTGTTGGCGGAGAAAAATACGCTTCAGGGTTTTTGGAGCGAATGGTCGGCATTTATTGCGGCCGGCAATATGAAATATATCGGCTATCTGTTACTTTTTCTGTCACTTGTCATCTGTGTGCTGTACTTCATAAAAAGAAATGCGGCAAACGAGCGAATGAAATCTCAAAATGTATTGATGATTAGCGGCGGTCTTTCACTTTTGCTCTATCCGATTTTACTGCTGCTCGTGTTGAGCGATTCAAATTATGCGATTGAATCGGTATTTTTGATGGGCGCGATTCAATGTGTAGCGTCTTTGGCAGTTGTTTTGATTGACATAATTCGCGATTAGTGAGGGGGAATGCATTTGGATTTTTCGATTGTGGTGTCCGTTCGATTTTATGCGAAAAAAAGAAAAGTGCCGCCGATTTTGGTGAACGAAAAATACTCTCCGCATTTGGTTGTCAAAGGTGATGAAGAATATTTGGGCGTGAATTTTATCGTCGGTCCCGAGAAGGTCTCCTTTGACGAGGATACGGAAGCGGTGGTTTTGCCGCTCTATGAAGGAGTGGATTACAGCAAGCTGAGTGTCGGCAAGCATTTCTTTATCATGGAAGGAGCTCAAAAAATCGGTGAAGGCGTAGTAAAGGAAATATTTTTGCACCGAAAAGGAAAGCGGTGATTAAAACGATTGGAATTCTTGAAATTCGAATCGTTTTTTTATGGAATGTTTCGGGCAGAGTATAAAAATTTATTATCGCCACAAATTTTGCCAATTCTTTCCTTTATATTGTGCTGATTTTATGGTATTGTTTATATTGAAAGGTAGGTTGATATGCAGAAGGAATGGATTGATAAAATACAATTGCTTCACGAGAACGATGAGCACGAAAAAATTGTTGAGCTGATAAATAATTTGGGTGAGCCGGACTACGATGCTTACGGCTATCGCGCGAGAGCCTACAACAATTTGGGTGAGGCGGAGCTTGCGCTGAAGGATTTGCTTGCAATCGAGGAGCAGGGCAAGGACGATTGGGTTTGGAATTATCGAACGATGTATTCCTATTCTTTGTTGATGAATGCGGAGAAGGTGGTGGAATACGGAACGCGTGCAGTGGGTCATTCCGAAGATTTGGATTGGGACATTGCCGACTTTTTGTCTCATGCGTATTTCGATTTGGAAAAAATCGATGAATGTATGGAGATTTTGCTTCGATATAAAAAGCCGGAAAGCTCGTTTTGGAATGAATTGCTGGCGCGTTGCTACTATATAAAAGGCGATATGGAAAAAGCGATATTCTATTTGCAAAATACCATCGCCGTTTTTGAAAAAGGAAATGCAGAAGAAGATTTTGAGGAATATTTTATCCCGACGCTGCGTTTTTTGATTCATTGCTACGAAAATGTGAATGAGGATGAGAAAATTCAGGAGCTGAAGCAAAAATATCCGGAGATTGAATCGGAGCTTGCGCTTTATACGGAAGAGGACTTGGATATTTTGGAAAATCATATCAAGACTTATTTCGGCAATTTTGAGCAAGTGTATCACGAAAGCGTGTCGGATATTATTCATGTGGATATTGCTTTGTCTTTGCCGACGCCGAAGCGAAATCACTATGTACTTACGACGATGGGCATGGGTGCCAAAATCATGGAGCGCGTTCCGCAGGAATTGCGCGAAAAAGGAATCGGCAGATTGGAGCTGATGATTGCTTTGCCGCCGGATTGGGATATTCATTCGAGTGATGAAAAATGGTATTGGCCGCTTCGATGGCTCAAAATTCTTGCGCGTTTTCCATTTGAGGAAGATACTTGGCTCGGCTGGGGACACAGTATTCCGAAAGGTGATGTCTTCGCCGAAAATACGAAATTGAACACGATATTGCTCGATGTACCTTATGAATATGGGGAAGATTCGTACAGCGTTTCGTTGAGCAATGGGGAAGAAGTGCATTTTCTTCAACTGCTTCCGATTTATGAGGAAGAAGCGCAGTACAAAATCAAAAACGGAACGCAGGCCTTGCTGCAATTATTAGACAAGAATTTTACCGGCGTGGTCGATATCAAAAGAAAAAATTATGCCATTGGCAAAAGTAATAGGGGGAACGGCTGGAAAAACAGCCCATTCAAATAATATGAACACGGAAATTATTGCAATCGGAACCGAACTTTTACATGGGGATATTCTTAACAGCAACGCACAATATATCAGTCAGCAGATGGCGACCATCGGGGTGGATGTGCATTATCATACGGTGGTCGGCGACAATCCCGAGCGAATCAAGGAGGTTTTTCAAATCGCCCTTGAGCGAGCGGATTTGGTAATTGCAACCGGCGGATTGGGACCGACGAAGGATGACATTACCAAAGAAATGTTGGCGGAGCAGCTCGGCTTGCCGATGGAGTTTTGTGAAAAAAGTTTGGCGCGAATGAAAAAGCGATTTGAAATGCGCGGTCGCATTATGACGGAGAACAATCTGCGACAGGTTTATTTTCCGCAAGGTGCGGAGGTCATAGCGAATGAAAACGGAACCGCCGATGCCTGTCGGGTCGATTTTGGCGGGAAAATCATCTATCTGTTGCCGGGGCCGCCGAAAGAAAACAAGCCGCTGATTGATGAAGTGGTCGTACCGCAGCTTAGAAAAAATAACAGACAGACGGTGGTGCATCAAAAAATACAAGTTTTTGAGCTCGGCGAATCGACATCCGAGACTTTGCTGATGGATTTGATTGAAACGCAAAGCAATCCGACGATTGCACCTTATGCCGGCGACGGACGATTGATTTATCGCGTGACGGCAAAAGCGGACTCAATTCAAGATGCCAATCGCATGATGGAACCGATTATTCAAGAAATTTTAAGAAGGCTCGGCAACAATGCCAAACTTTTGGAAGAGTAGGAGGCGAAGATGTTAGGATTAGTTCTTGGTGGCGGAGGAGCAAAAGGCTCTTACCAAATCGGTGTTTGGAAAGCGCTCAAGGAGTTGGATATTCCAATCGACTTGGTCGTGGGAACGAGCATCGGATCACTCAACGCCGCTTTTGTAGCGCAGGGAGATTATGAAAAAGCGCTCACGATGTGGAATACTTTTGATGCGGGCAAAATGTTTGATATTGAAGGCTATGACAAATTGGATACCAATGAAAAATTGTTGGCGTCGATGCATATTTTTGCCAAAGATTTTATTCATGAAGGCGGAATGGAAGCGGCCGAATACAAAAAAGCGATTCAAAAATATATCGATGAGAAAAAAGTTCGCGCATCATCGATTCAATATGGCGTGGTTACTTATGATTTAACCAATCAGAAGCCGGTGGAAATTCCGTTGAGCGAAATCAAAAAAGGACAGCTCACCGACTATATCATGGCATCGTCCGCCATCATTCCGGCGGTCAGACCATACGAAATCGACGGCGTCAAATATATTGACGGCGGTTTCTACGATGTCGTGCCAATCAATTTGGCGCTTGTGATGGGAGCGACGGAACTTATTGCCGTGGATTTGAGTGCGGTCGGCGTTGTCAAAAAAACCGACCAACCCGAGCAGATCGGACAGCTTCGATATATCAAACCGTATTGGGATTTGGGTTCTGTACTCATCTTTGAAGATAAAGTGGTGCAACGCAATATCGCACTCGGTTATTTTGACGCGCTTAAATCATACGGCGCATATGACGGCAGAGCCTACACCTTTATCAAAGAGAAAAATGGCAAACATATCGAAACGCGCATGCGAGAGATACTGGGTGCGCAAACGGAAACCATGTCGCTTAAAAAATCGAGATTTTCGCTCGCCGACAGCATTACGGAGAGTAAGTGGAAATCGCTGAGCAAGGAGCATACCACCGTCAACGGAAAAAAATTGAGTGACTTGCTTCTGTGTGTCGAAATTGTTGCCGAAATGCTCAAAATCGACCCGACCAAAATTTATACATTGGAGTCGATGAATAGTAAAATCAAGCAAAAACTTTCGAGCATACCGTTGGACACCGAGCGAAAAAACACCAAGTCGATTCTTACCAAGCTGACGAATGACCTCAGCACGATGGCGGATGAGGGAGCGCGCTTGAAATATTTTGCAAGCGAGATTCAAAAAAGTCTCAAAGCCGGCGATGATTTCAGAATTCAAAAACTCGCCCCGGTGTTTACGAAAGAATTTTTCGGCGGACTGTATATCGCCGTCTGCGATTTGTTATAGGGGGATTGATTTTGGAAATATGAACATAGTATCCAAGTGGATTGTCGGCGGGCGATTGCTCGGTATTCCGAAGTCGATGGATTTTCAAAAAGAAATCTTTTCGTATATCATTGAAAATGAATTTGAGTCGGGATGCGCTTATTCGGAAAAAGAAGTCAATGAAAAATTGGGAAGATATTATTATGACTTCGTAACACTTCGAAGAGCATTGGTCGATTTAAAATTGCTCAAGCGAGCAAAGGACGGCTCGTTTTATGAAAAATATTAAATTTAACCATAGAGATACCGCTCTTCAATCGTTCAATTTTTAGGTTTAATTTTTGGGATTGGTACAGATTTATAATGGTCTTTTTTAACTGAAGAATGTAGAAGCGATGCATCGTCGTTCCGTATTCTGACGGAGCGAGAGACCGCATATTTACTTGCTTCTTATTGGAGCATGGGATGGAAAGGGGAAGAGAAGATGAATTTGTTGGATGATTTGAGATATTTGTTTACCGCACCGAGCGAGTTGTTTTATGATTTGGATGAAGAGCCGCGAATTTTGCGCCCATTTTTGATAAATGTTTTGATTTATATTATCAATATAGGAATTGCCTATTTTTTAGGGGGCTTAATGGCAGTTCCTGAAGAGACATTATCGGTTGAGGCTCAATTTATCATTCTGATTATCGTATGTGCATTTGTAGGACCGCTGCTTGTTTTATTGGTCAATGCAGCCCAAGCGCTTACTTATTTTATCGGTGCCAAAGCACTATCTTATGACTTCCGATACAAGTCGATTTTGTCGATTTCGATGTATAGCTTTATTGTTTTGAATCTCAATAAAATGCTGGAGACGGTTGTAAACTCGATAATCGGAATAAATGATTTCTTTACTTTATCGCCGGCATTGTTCCTTGCAAATACGGCTTACTCAAATTCGATTATTTCAATATTGCTTAAGCTGGTGAATCCTTTTATCATTTGGTATGTCATTCTTATCGTAATCGGCATTCAGGTTATTTCGGGGATGAGTAAAGCGAAGGCGACCGGTGTTGTTCTTATCGGATCTTTTTGCTTATTGTGTATAGTACTAATTGTGTCTATTATGATAACTGCTTTTTTTGCCGTTATTGTATCGGTCTTGGGAGGATATCGGCCTTAGTAACTTAAAAAAATTGTACCGTAAGCGAAATTGATTGGTTTTTTTCGACTATATTAGAAAAAGGGGAAGAGAAGATGAATTTGTTGGATGATTTGCGATATTTGTTTACCGCGCCGAGCGAGTTGTTTTATGATTTGGATGAAGATCCGCGAATTTTGAGACCGCTTGCGGTAAATTTATTGCTGTATTTTATCAGTATATTAGCAGCTCATTTTTTGGGTGATTTTCTTGAACTTCCGAGAGAGTTTTCGTTTTTCGTTCAACTTGGAATATTAGTTATAATGGTTTTGATATTAGGAACATTGATGATGTTTTTTATGAACGGTCTCCAGTCGCTCGGTTATTTTCTTGGTGCAAAAGCGGTTTCGTATGACATACCGTACAAAACCCTTTTGTCGATTGCTATGTATTGTTTTATCATTTTAAGTGTCGGCAAGATGTTTGAGACAGTCATAAATTCGATAATCGGAATAGACAATTATTTCAGCTTTTCACCGGCATTGTTCCTTGCAAATACGGCTTACTCAGATTCGATTATTTCCGTGTTGCTTCGAATCATCAATCCTTTTATCATTTGGTATGTCCTGATTACGGCAACCGGAATCTCGGTCATTTCCGGAATGAGTAAAGGTCAATCAATAGGTATTGCCATTTTAGGGAATGTAGCTTTTTGGGTATTCTTTGCGTTGATTGGTGTCATCGTTTTCGTATTGGTTTTCATTGTAGCAACCTTATTAGGATATAGGTTTTAAAGGAGGTCAATACTTTTGGAACCCTCCAAGCAGAATCGATTTATCGAAACTGTGTGGAGGCGTTTTGTTCGGATTTGTAATTTCCAATTTTGAGTTTGTGTTTTGGATTGATGATTATAATGAGGGCTTGTTTTCTTCCGATTCGAATCGGAAAAATGTTGATGATTTTTTGTAAATAGTATTTTAGGTATGAGACGAGGAACGGCGGCACTCACAATTTGCTTTTGTGTCTGCAATTTTTCTTGAAAAATTGTTTTATCTATGTTATATTATTATAGTGTTTAATATGCACCAGTAGCTCAGTTGGATAGAGCAGTGGCCTTCGAAGCCATGTGTCAGGAGTTCAAGTCTCTTCTGGTGCACCAATCAAAATCATTGGAGAAATTCCAATGATTTTTTTTGTGCAAAAAAAGAGACTGCGTATTTTTTTAAATGAAGGAGAATTTTGTGAGAGCAAAACCTTGCTTAGAGCAAACTCGTTGACATGAAAGCTCAAGAGAGGAAAACTCAATTTTGTGCAAAAGAAGATTAGGGAAAATTAAATTTGTAAGTGCATAATGCTTGAATTTTGAGCGTCAATCATAGTATTTTTGCAAAAGTCAAAAATTGTGTCTATACCCGAAGGCATTTTGGGTGTATTATAGAAAGGGATACATATTTCGGATAGTTATCCGAAGGCGTGAGAGAAGATTGACTTGAAGATCTAGGGGAGGTTTACCGATGAAAGAAATTTTGTTTGCAAAAGAATTGGAATTTCGGGTCAAGATATTCAATTTGTTTGGGATAACGGGCATCGTGGTCTGTATTTTGATTGCCTTGTCATCTCCTTTTACGGGCATCAGTTTGCAGGGCGGGATTCTTAATATCATATCCGGGATTTTTTCCGTCTTCATATTATTATATGCGATGAAGAGCAAAAAATATGAGCGATGTTATATGATTGCCATCATCTTTCTTTTTTTGATTTTGTTTCCGGCGATTTTTTTCTACGGCGGAGGATATAAAAGCGGAATGTCCTCATTTTTCATATTGGGCATTGTCTTTACGGTCTATATGATTAACGGGGAGAAGATGTTTGTGCTGCTTTTTTTGCAGGTGCTGATTTATTTGAGTGTGAATATCATTGCCTATCGGTTTCCGGAGACGGTCAGTATGCTTCAGACGGAGCAAAATGTCGTCGTGGATATTTGTTTCAGCTCGATGACGGTGGCGGCTGCGATAGGATTGACAATGTATTTTCAATTTGCATTTTACGAACAGCAGCAAAATTTGCTTGAGCAATCCCGTGCAGAGGCGGAGATGGCGAATCAGGCGAAGAGTGCTTTTCTTGCAAATATGAGTCATGAGATTCGTACGCCGCTCAACATTATTATGGGAGCCAACGAATTGATACAAAGAGATACTTCGTCGGAGCATATTCAGCGTTTATCCAAAAACATTCAACATTCGAGCAAATCGTTGCAGGAAATTATAAGCAATGTGCTCGATGTGAGCAAGATTGAATCCGGGAAAATGGAAATTGTTTGGGAGCCGTACTCGGTGCAGGAATTGCTGGAGAGCCTCGAGCATATCGGTATGGAGATGAAGAGTAAATCGGCGGTCAAATATCATATGGAGATTGCGCAAAACTTTCCACCGCATCTAATCGGTGATATGATTGCGATTAAAAAAATCACGGGAAACTTTTTGAGCAACGCATTTAAATATACGAATCGCGGACATATTGTACTGGATATTTTTTTTCAGCGAACCGAGGATATTGAGGAAGTGATTCTCTGTATTGAAGTTTCGGATACGGGCGTCGGCATTCCGAAGGATGAGCTCAAAAATATTTTTGAGACTTTCAATCGTGCAGATTTGAGCATGCATCGCCATATTGAAGGAACGGGTCTCGGGCTGGCAATCGTCAAAGAGTTGACCGAGCTTATGGGTGGAACGGTGCATGTGGAGAGTGAATATGGAAAAGGAAGTCGATTCCGTGTGGAAATTCCCCAAAAAATAACTCTTTCCAAACCGGATGAGCGTAAGAGCAATGAAAATTATTTATTCTATGCTCCGGATGCGCGAATCCTGGCAGTCGATGATAATGAGGATAATTTATCGATACTCAAGGAAATGTTGAAACCGACGGGCGTTCAGATTGAAAGTGTCATTTCGGGGGTCGAATGCATCGAAATCACCGAAAAGAATAATTATGATGTTATTTTGATGGATTATATGATGCCGGAGATGGATGGACTGGAAGTTTTGAAAAAGCTGATGGAAAGAGAAGATTTCAAAACACCGGTGGTTGCGCTGACGGCGAATGCGGTTGCGGGAACGGAAAAAATGTTATTGTCAAGCGGTTTCTCGGCATATTTAACAAAGCCTTTTACACTTTCCGATTTGTACCGAATGTTGGCGGAGCAGATTCCTTCCACAAGAATGAAAAAAATGCAGCCGATTGAAAAACAGGCGATTGATTTTGAAAGTCAACACAAAGAACTGAACGAAGAACTTGCAAAATACGGTATCCATCTTAGTGTGGCGCTCGAATATTTTGAGGGGGATTTGATGCAATTGTATAATATTGCCAAACTGCTGGCGACGCATTATGAGCAGGAGCGTTTTGAGATTGAGCAGATTGTGCGGGAGAATCGGGAGAATCTTAAATTCAGAGTGCATTCGATTCGAAGCAGGGCGAGAAATATGGGGATGCTCCGTCTATCCGCCGCCGCTACCGAAATTGAAAATCTTTGCGTTGATGAAAAACTGGACGAGGCGGTCACTTTATTGCCTCATCTGTATTATCTTTGGGAGCAGGGTTATAACGGATTGTTGTGCCTGATAGAGAAAACGGAGATTCTGAAAAAATCGGATGAGACGGAGCGAGATGCCGAAAGTGAACCGAGTGATAGAGAATTTTTATATTCCAATTTGATTCTTGCGCTTAAAAATATGAATCGTAAACCGGCTTTAACCTATCTGGAGCAGCTTTACGATATGGAAAAAAGAGAATCCGATTCCAAAAAAATAAAAGAAGCGACCAATGCGGTTTTGGGATTTGATTTTAAAAAAGCGCAACATATTATGGAAGAATTATATCAAGAACAGGAGCGAAGCAATGCCGATAACAGTAAAAGATAAGCTGAAAGTTTTGGTTGTGGACGATGACCGAATTTTGTTGGAGCAGGCGGAAAGTGTTTTGAGCCCGACTTATGATGTCAGCTTGGCGATTTCCGGAGAGCAGGCATTGGAATATTTAGGCGAGGGAAACCGACCGAATTTGATTCTGCTGGATATTTTGATGCCGAATATGGATGGTTATGAGGTGCTTGGCAAAATTCAGGAGATTCCGGACTGTAAAGAGATACCGGTGATTTTTCTTACAGGAATTTTATCGCCGGAATCCGAAGTGAAATGCTTGGAGAGCGGAGCGCTTGACTATATTACCAAGCCGTTTTCGTCACAGGTTCTGTTAGCGAGAATTTCGCTTGCGCTTAAAAATGTGAATCGTACTTTTGCAGGTTATGAGCTCGACGAAAGCAAGCTGAAGGAATTAGGCGACCCGCTGAGCGCATCCGAAATCAAGGTGCTGAAATTGATGGTACGCTCATACAATAACAAAGAGATTGCGAAAGAACTCAATTACAGTTATGAGTATGTAAAAAAATTGGCGTCTCAGATTTTAGGAAAACTGGGATTAAAAAATAGAACGGAAATAAAAAGTTTCAGAAAATGAAACAATATTAAAAACGAGCAATAATCTTCATTCTGATAAATATTGAATGGAGGTTATTTTTTATTCAAAAAAAGGTCACTAAAGGTGACTATGCAAGTCGGATTTTTGTTGATAAGATTAGAAAAAGGGATTTTGTTCGGAGACTTAGTATCGACTGTAATTTAGAACACAACGGGTTGTCGAAGGAATGACAAGTTCTAAATCTATTCGGGATGTTTTTTCAATTTAATTTTACCTACTTAGTAAGTCACATTAGAATTTTATAATCCAAAGGGATGTTTCAAAGGATTGTATCCGAAATCAATTCCGTACGGATGCTTGATGAGTTTTTGGTTGAGCGTGGATACGGGGGTGTTTTGATGAACGAAAAAAATTGGCCTAAGTATATCGATGTTTGCATCGGGTATCGAGTATTGACTTTGATATTGTGCAGCATGATGTATGTGGCAATATCTTTATACGATAAGAGCAAATTGTCATGGACAATATTATTGGGAATGGTCAGCTCTTGTTTACTCAGTTCCTGGCTCTATCGTCGCATCGGCGAGCGGGAATCTTGGCTTCGTATCATGTTTTTGATAGAAACTTTCGCCTATGGGATTTTCACCGTCATAAGCGGCGGGGTGTCGAGCCCATTTCTTTGGTATCAGATGAGCTGTATTTTGCTGATGATTGCCTTGGAGCGTTACTTAATTATTACTCTTATCGCATCGCTTTGGTGTCTGTTATGTGCAATTTTTGCAGAAATCAACAGCGGATTAAGCTATCGGGAGCTTAATGTTGTACTGGGCATGCTGATTGTCATTGGCGGTTTTTATGTACTCCGCCTCTATATCGGTTATATCGATCAACAGAAAAAACTCTTAATAGGTCTTAATCAAAATTTGGAAAAAGAAAAACAGCGAAGCGAAAATGCTTTTTTGCAATTGGCGGGACTTTATGAAACTTTTCATCTATTTGCAATGACCAATTCGGAAAAGATTATTCATGAGCTGTCCTTGTTGCTGAAGCGAACCATTGCGCCGTCGGGCTGCATCTTGATGAAGTTTGACAATGCGGGATTGTTGGAACATCAGGAGATTTGCTCACTCGATGAGGATACGGCTTCAAAAATTATACAAGAAATCGAGCTGGTAAAAAACAAGCGTAACATCAACAATAAAGAAGATATCAAAATATTGGAAGTATCGGGCGAATGTTACGAAGCAAAGATGATAGGAAGCTCCATCGTCGCCGGCGGGATGTTCATTCGAAAAAAATCGGATGAAGGACAGGAAAATGAAGATTTTTATTGGAGCTTGATTGAAATTATTTTCAGCAATTTGGATACGCATAGTCAGATGGAGCGCTTCATTACGATGGAAGAAAAGAATCGAATTGCCAATGAGATTCACGATACGGTCATTCAAAAGCTTTTCGGAGTGGTTTGCAGTTTGAAGGTACTGGACAATCAGTTTCCACAGATGGAAGAAGATGATGTCAAAAAGAATATCGACAAACTCAAGCGCTCGGTGGAGCTTACGATGACTGAGCTGCGAGAAAGTATTTACGGGAGAAATTTCAAAGATACGCTCAATACATTTGACGGAGCGATGAAATTGTATATGGAGGAAGCACAGCTGCTCAGCGGTGCAAAGATTTTACTCAATATGGATGATGGCGTAGATTATCTGACATCCGCTCAGAAAATCGCGCTTTATCGAATTTCCTGCGAAGCGGTCAACAATGCGATACGACATGGTGGAGCAAAAACGATAAATATCGACTTGCGCATGGATGACGAGCGAATCGAATTAAAGATTCAAGATGACGGAGCAGGATTTATAGAAACGAAAGGTGAGTTTTATGAAGGTAACGGGCTGAAGAATATGCGAAATATAGCAGCCCTGTTGAAAGGTAGTTTATCAATGAATTCTGATTTGGGCAAAGGTATGAAAATCGAACTCAGTCTGCCCAGATAGAACAGGAGGGGGATTATGATACTGGTCTTGGATGATCATCCGGTTGCCAGACAGGGACTGGAATCAATCATAAGAATGTATAAGCCGGAAGAAGAGATTTTTCAAGCCGGCACGGTAAGTGAAGCGATTGATGTAGTGGAAAAAATGCCGATGGAGATGGCTTTTGTCGATATCAATCTTGGCCAGGAAAGCGGATTTGATTTCCTGAAATGGATGGAAGACAAAGATTTGCAAACCAAAATCTTTATGATTACTTCTTCTTCCGATGAGAGTGATTTTTTACACGCGAAAGATTTCGGCGTCGATGCTTATCTGCTCAAAGATGCGTTCATCGATGATATCATGTACGGATTGCGGGTAGTGGAACGAGGCGGAAAATTTTATTCGGCGGATTTGATTGAGAACATGGGCAATGTTTCCGAAGAAGAGAAATTGCTCGACAGTTTGACAAAACGCGAAAAAGAAGTTTTGTTCCTGCTCAATCAGGGATGCTCCAATGCGAAAATCGGAGAAAAACTCTTTGTATCGGAAGGGACCGTTAAAAAACACATTTCCAATATACTCGGTAAACTCGGTATCGAGAATCGAGTGGAGGCGGTGCTTTTTGCAGGAAGAAATCAACATCGATTGGAAATGGAAATTAAATTCGGCGACAGCGCAATCAAACATTGAAATGCTAAGTAAAGCCGAAGTTCATCGGGCATGTAAGGAGGAGGTAGATGAAACGAAGGAAAAAATCGAAGGCAAAACGACTGATTATTTTTCCAATACTTCTATCCGGAATGATGATGTTAGGCGTCTCTTATGCGGCGTGGAACTCCGAGCTACATATAGAGGCGTGCATGGGCACAGGTTGCATGAACATCTTATTTCATGGAGAAGCAAAAGAAAAATATTGTGTTGAGCTCGTCGATGAAAATGATATGAAGCTCTCTTTGGATGCGGAAGTCAAAGTAAAAGACGAGGGCAAGAAGGCGGAGCTCCGATTTAAGAAAGGATTGCCGATGGATTTGCTATGTCAGGGCGACCAAATCCGCGTGAAGTTTGACATGAAGGCGGATGAAAACTCCATCGGATTGATTCAGGAGCGGGAAATTAAGTCGGATGAGCCGGATGAAAAACTGGAAATGAAGGCGGAAAGAGGGATGCTTATAAAAGATAGCAAACTCTTTACACTTCGCACGGACAGCGAGTTTATGATTCCGCTTGAATTTGAGGTATATCGTGCAGTGGAAACGAAAGAGCACCGGATGACCGGAATCGTTTATTTGAAATTGACACCGGAGAGCATTCAAAAAGTCAAAGAATTGCCGCGGGCGGTTTTGGTAAGCGAGGCGGAGCTTGAGCCAATCGCAAACTGCAGCCTTGAAGAAGAAAAGATGGCGGAAGAAATCGGCAGCGGAGTTGCTGTCGTTTACAGTGTGGAATTACCGTTTTTGGTGGAGCAAAAAGAAGTGAAAGCACACATCAGCGAGAAGGGAGGAAATCTATGAAGAAATTGATTATTTTTCTTACCGTAATTCTATTGCTGATGTCCGGGATTACCGCCTATGCCTACTGGACGGATAAGCTGGATTTGAAATTGGAAGCTCCGATGTACTATTGTGTTCCGGTACAAATGGTCGGTAACGGAAACGGAGGAAAGACTCCGATAAAACCGCCGGCTGCCGAAAACAATACGAACGGAGAAATCACACTGCCGGCTGAACCGACCGATCCGAATTTGCCGGAAGAGCTGGAGGAAACGAATACCGGAGAGTTGCAAAATAATACGGAGTCCGAGCCACCGGTCGATGCTCCGGAAGTTACGGAAGAGGAGGTGGAGGATGACGCTCCAGACGCAGAGTAAAGGTATGATTTTTACCGACAGAAGATATCAACTTCTGACAATACTACTGCTTGCAGTCACCTTGCTGAGTTCTCTCCCTATATTAAGAAACAATTTGAACAGCTCCCCATATATGGCATTGCTTTATTGGGGAGCTGTTATTGTAGCCATACGATTTTATTTTGTATCCATTCATGTGCCGGGGAGAATTATGCATCAAAGCGTCGTCAAAGGATATGCAATCTCCGGTGCGGTGATATATATTGCACTCGGTTTTGTGCTCGGTGTTTTTATGAAAAAACTCAAAGCCACGCCGTACGATATATCTCCGCTCGGCATATTGAACAATGCGGCGATAATTTTGCCGGCACTCATTGCAAGAGAGATGATAAGAGGATATGGCTTAGGGACGGCATGGCACAGATGCAAGCATAAGTATACAATAGTAGTTTTAGTTACGATTATCATGGCGCTGACGGATATCAATTTTGGGAAAATTGAACAGATAAAGGATATGGAGGGTGTCGTTGTTTTCATCGTTTCGGATGTCGGCATTGCTTTTTCCAAAAATATCTTAGCGTCGGTATTGGTTTTTTACGGAGGGCCGATTTCGGCGATTCTATATTTAGGGATCATCGAAGTCTTTCAAAAAACTTTTCCGTTTTTACCGGAGCTGTCGTGGCTTGCAAGCGGAACCATCGGCATTGCATTTCCAATCATCTATTCGATGGTGGTTGCCGAATATTCCAAAACGGAATTGGAAGAGAGAAGACATGAGGACCCGAAAGGAAATGTAACTTATCTCATCGCATTATTTCTATCCGTTATGTTTTCCTGGTTTTGTGTAGGCGTATTTACGATTTATCCGTCGATTATTTTAACGGGAAGTATGGAGCCGAAAATTTTTCCGGGAGATGTCGTGTTGATTCGAAAGATGCTCGAGGAGGAGCAAATTTACAAATTGGCGGAAGGCGATGTAATCAATTTTAAGCGGGCCGGCTATACGGTGACGCATCGCATCGAAGAGATTATTACCGATGAAGCGGGGAATCGCTCTTTTCGAACCAAGGGAGACAACAATAAAAGTGCGGATGAGATTATTGTTGAACCGAATGATATCAATGGGATTGTTGTAAATGTAGTACCAAAAGTAGGGTATCCGATTCTTATGCTGAAAAGCGGGAATGTGATACCGGAGGGGGTAATTGATGATGAACAAACAGAAACAGAATTCAGTAAAGTCGGAAGTACCGAGCTACCCGCAAGAGATTCAGGAGAATCCACAGAGGGAAGCGAGTGAAGAAAATACATCAGTAAAAGAATCGGAGTCGGCACAAACAAATAAAAAGAAGAAAAAAGCGATGAATAAAACCAAACGCATGATTCTTTTGCTGGCGGGGATTCTTTTAGTAGCGATCGGAGCGATTGGAAGTTTTATTTTCTCCGCACCGAAGGAAGAAGAAAAAAGTGAAGTGATTTCATCTTATGTCATCACGACGGAATCGAATTATCGAGTACATCTTCTTCCGAATCAACTTTTTGCAAATGAGTGGGTGGAAGAAGGTCAAATATATTCTTCTTTACTCACCGACTATATCGAGATTATGCTCAAATCAAGTGCGGTCACAACCGAGGAACTTCCTATTAAAGGAAATTATAAAATTACCGCAGTGTTGGAAGGCTATCAGGAGATACAAGAAGTTCGAAAGATGATTTATGAGCGTCGTTATCCGATTGGAGCAGGCGAATTTGATGAGAGTAAAGCAAAAGAAGCGGTTTTTAAAGAGACCGTTCGTGTTCGACCGAATGATCACAAACGCTTTGCCGAGAATGCCGAGAATATTCTCGGTGGTGGAACATCAAGAGAATTGTATATTTTGTTTGAAGGAAAATATATGCTTGGTGAGGAAGAAAAGGAATTTTCGCATAAGATTTTAATTCCGGTAAGCAGCGAAAATTACTACGATGTTACCAAGCCGGAGCCGGCGGTGGACAAAGGAGAAATTGCCAAGACCGAAACGGTATCGACGGTGCCTTCGTTACAAAAATATATTCCTTTTATCGTGATGGCGGCTGTCGGTTTGCTTCTGATGATTTACATTACATTCTTTGTCAGAGCATTCGAAGGAGATGAGCTCTGGGCATATAATATGAAGAAGCTGATGAAAAAATACGGAAGCCGAACAATTTGTGTCGAAGAAGTTCCGGTTGAAGAAGGCAGAGTGATTCTGAGACTCAAAGAAATGAGCAGCATGATTGCTTTGGCGGAAGAACTCAGAGAACCGGTGCTCTATTGCATGGATGAAGAAGGATTGCCGAAAGACGGGAAATTCTACATTTTGGCTCGAGATTATATGTATCTTTTGCAGTTTCCAAAACCGTCTACCACTTTAGTGGTAGATGATGGGAACTTTGGTGTCGAATGAAAGTAGCTTTCGTGGATAAAGACTAAGCTTTCGTACCGTTTAAAATGGAACAAAACATGAATGAAAGATAAGACTTATGAGGGTTTTGAAAACAGCGCCGACTCTTTATAATGATAAGTGTAAAGGGGAACACCCCAAACGAAAAATACTTAAAAAATTATTAAGGAGGAAGCGTTATGAAACGTACAGGAAGAAAATCGCTTATAAGCGGAATTATGGCACTATCACTGGTGCTTGCAGGAACAGGTTATGCATATTGGACTGACACATTGAATGTGACTACCAAAGCAACAACCGGAGATTTCGGAGTAACTTTTGTTGACCTTGGTCTCTATGCTCAGTATCACAATGAATTGTTGAACTGCAACGGCTGGAGTATCGTGGACGGTATCGGCGACAGCGGTTATGTAGATGCTCAGTTCTTTATGAGAGGAACAGCAGACTATAACTCAATCGCAAAACCTGGCTCTATCGATGCATACAAAAACAGAGCTAAAGGCTACAACAATGTAGAGTTTAATGCAGAGCTCAAAGATGCTAAGGCTCTTCCTAAAAATGTAGGACCTTACACAACTGCAAATACTAAAGGCAGCGACAGAATTGAACTTACAGTTCAAAAAATGTACCCAGGATATGCTCAAGCATTCCGTACAGATATCCTTAATGTAGGTGATATCGCTGCGAAACTTGCGAATATGAAATTCCAAGTAAAAGAATTGGATGGTATGGAAATAGGTAAAGCAAAAGAAATGCTTGGTCTTGCTGTTCTCATCAACAGAGAGCAATATTCTCCAAACCATCATGAAGAAAATGTATTCAAGCTAGCAGCATTCTTGAACGACCCTAGCAAAACTTTCAAAGTTGGCGGAGTTGACTTCGTAAGACTATCTGCTCTTGAAGACAAAGATTTCAAAGATGCATTGGCAAACAACCTCGTTCTATGTGCTCCTGCAACTGACCAAAGAATGGATCTATTCTTAGGTATCGCAATGGACCCTGACGCTAAGGGTGTATTCACTACAGGAACAGTAGAAAACTTTGTAGGACCTGCTGAAAAAGATTTAGAGAGCCAAAATAAAGGCGTTCAAATCGGAATCGACCTTCTATGGGATCAATTCAATGTAGGCAAAGATGCAGGCGTAGCTAACATCCTTGAAAACCAAAATGTTGGAAAATAACTCATAAGCACCAATTTAGGATGAAACGATAAAAAGTCTGTTGGATTTCCAACAGACTTTTTACAGAAATGCAAGAAGCATCCCCCTTTATGTTGCCATCCGGGATGGCGAATGCAAGCTGGAGATACCCCGTTCATCGTCTTGAGTTTGCATTAAGCATAAGTCAAAACCGCCCTTCGGGGCGGTTTTGACTTTTAAAAAATTAAATCGGCACGGGCAAACAGGCAATCTTTTCGCCGGTGTCCAGATGAAAAATGCTCATCGTATTATTTTCCAAAATAGCGCAGGAAGGAGAACCGTCGCGAGGAAGCGCGACGCTTCCGGGATTGAGTACCAATATTTTGTCATCGCTGTCGAGCTCTTTGATATGGGTATGACCATAGCATACGATATTGCACTCCTCTTCCTGAGCTTTGAGAAGCAAAGCCATGCGGGAATAGTAATGGCCATGTGACGCAAAGATTTTATAATCGCCGAACTGCAATTTTAATGCAGGCGAATGAAATTTGTGTCCAAGCCACTCTTCATGCTCTTTTTCATCGCCGTTTCCTTTGACAAGATAGATATTGTCCATCTTTTTTATCTGCGCAGAAAGCTCCTGAGCTTCCTTGTCATTCTCAAGTCGTCCGTAATATTTCGGCAGGACATCGCCGCAATGAATGATGATGTCCGCATCATGCAACAGCTGCATTGCTTTTTCAAAAGCTGCCGCATTGCCATGCGTGTCGCTTAGAAAACCTATTTTCATATCTCTCCTATAAAAATCGATTAGTTACCTTATTCCAGAAGTCGTAATTTGACAGTCTGAGTACATAAATTTTGTTTTTGGATGAAGTGATGGTAACTTTTTCTACAATTTGATACGGTCTGTCGAAGCCGTCGTTTACAATTTGCACCGAAGAAGCGTCCGTTCGCTCCGGGAAAATTTCAATTACGGAATCGGGAGCGGTCACGATGCTTGATGTCAATGAGCGATAAGCATTCGTGTTGGACGGACAAAGCGGTGTGATTTGCAACACCTCAAGCGAAGGGTCCACAATTGCCCCGCCGGCGGAATAATTGTAAGCGGTCGAGCCGGTCGGGGTTGAAACGATGAGTCCGTCTCCGCTGAAACGCTCAATAAACGAATTGTTGATTTTGAAAGTCAAATGAATCATTCGGGTCATCGTATTTCGAATCACAATTTCGTTGACGGCATAGGTTGTGTGAAGTTCTTCGCCGGTATCGATAATTGCTTTTGCAATTGAAATCGGCATCAGATAATATTTACTTGCTTTGTATTCCTCAATAAATTTGTCAATGTCGGCAGGATTGATGTCCTGCAAGAATCCGAGATGTCCGGTATTGATGCCGACGATTGGAATCTTGGGATAATTATAGTTATGAATCGTTGTAATGAAAGAGCCGTCGCCACCGATGGCTATGATAAGTGACAGGTTATCTTCAATTTTATCCACGACAACAAAACCGGCGTTGGTCAACTTTTCTTTTACATCCTGATACACCGCCTTGGATTCCGGCGATGGATTGAATGATATAAAAATTTTCTTCTGCATAACAAACCACCTTTCCCCAATAGATTAACTTAAAATCGCTTGGATGTAAACCGTTTCTGAGCAAATTACCAAATTTGTGTCGTCTATAGCGACAAAATAAAGTTTTTGTATTATAATTTTCGAATCAACTTTTGTTTTTCATATTTTATCGGATTTCTATATAAGAGTTGTGTATCGAAGTCTATTGATAATGTTGGCACGTGTTATTTTAGAAATGCCTCGGTATATGATTGGTCTTAAGGATACGGATCAGGATTAAGTTTTGTTTTCGTAATGCAATACTATATAATAGACAGCAAAATTCTTGCCAAAGCACAAAAAACTTAAAAATAACTTGACTTCATGCAGATTCATTTCTCATGATATAATATCGATAGGAGATGATGAAAATGAAGAATCGATTATTCGGTGTACTATATTATATTTTGGAAAACGGAGGAAATAATTGAACAAAACAAATCCAATTGCATTAAGCAATATGAATTATTTTGATGAAATAGAAGCCGTCTTTAGGATGCTGAAACTTCCGAAGAATATCGAGGAGTTGGTAAAAGAATATCTGTTTCGTCATTGGTCTGAGATGCCGACTTTGTCAAATGAAGCCTATAAAGGAGAAATCCCCGACTTTCAAATATGTCGTAGAAAACCATTGACGAGGCTTGCAATCATAATTTATTTGCTTACAGACAAAAAGCGTATTTTAGAATCGAAGGATATTGATGAAAAAATTATCGCCGAGACCTTTCAAGATGTTTCGCTGAGAGCAAAGCTGTATTTTGAATCTCATGGAAAAATAGGAATTTCAAAACAAGATGCATGTTGGCATAGACATATTATGAATTTGAAAATCTTTAAAATCGGTGAATTGCAATTTCAGGACTTCGATATGATTTATTTGGATAAGGAGGGAATTGGAGAAGACTATATGAAATTTAGCGAGGAACAAAAAGAAAGATTACCGAAAGGTACTCCCGTTTTGAATGTTCACATTCAGCGAGGGGCGCTACTGAATATCGATTCGGTCAAAAAATCTTTCGACGAGGCGAGATTGTTTTTTCAAAAATTTTTTCCGAATAGAAAATATCAAGCCTTTATATGTTGTTCTTGGTTGCTCTATCCGAATATGGACGAAATTCTTCCCGAACATTCCAACATAAGAGATTTCAAAAAGCTGTTTCATGTCATCGGACAGGTTCAGGACTCGGAAGATGCGATTCGAGATATTTTCGGGAAAAGGTACAGGGCAAAAAAAGATTTTCCGCAAAATACTTCATTGCAGATTTCAGCGCTGCAATCCATGCATCATCTCGGCATGGGATTTGGTATTATCGATTTTTAAGGATGGATGGAGGAGAAGCGTTGTCGGATAAGTTAAAGCTGTATGAAGCTTGGAAGAAGGAAGAAGAAATAGCGCATATCAAAGGTTGGGATTTTTCGCATATCAAAGACAGATATGTCGAGGAAGACCAACTGCCTTGGGATTTTCGAAGTATTATAAAGAAATATTCAAACCCGAATATGAAACTGTTGGATATGGAAACCGGCGGCGGAGAGTTCTTGCTTTCGCTGAATCATCCGGCTGAAAAGACGGCTGCGATTGAAGGTTATAAGCCAAATGTTGAATATTGCAAAGAAATGTTGTTGCCGCTTGGCATTGATTTCAGAGAAGCCGACGGAGCGGATGAACTTTCTTTTGAAAATGAAGAATTTGACATTATCACGAATCGACATGGCGATTACAATGTGCAGGAGCTCAAAAGAGTTTTGCAGAAGGGCGGATTGTTTATCACGCAGCAGGTAGGCGCTGAAAATGATTGGGAGCTGATAAAACTATTGCAACCCGAGATTACGGATTTTTCTTATCCGAGTCAATATGTAAAAATAAGAGAGAAGGAGCTTGTTGAGAACGGATTTGAAATTCTGGAGAGTGGCGAAGTTTTCCAACCGATTCGTTTTTATGAAGTCGGCGCTCTGGTTTGGTTTGCAAGAATATTGGAGTGGGAATTCCCCGGATTTTCCGTTGAAACGCATTTGGAAAATCTGTATAAAGCGCAAGAAACCTTGGAAGAAAAAGGTGTAATAGAAGGAAGAATTCACCGATTCTATATCGTGGCGAAAAAACTTGATTTATAATAGAATATCCAAAGTGCAAAAGCGGTTTTCAAATCGCTTTTGTTTTTGGGAGAAAATCTAAAATATTTCGATGGATGCTTGGTTCAAAGCAAAAAAGTAATTCTACGAATAAAAAGTGCTCCAAGGTGCAGAAATTATTCGTTGAGAATTGAAGTTTTATCATAAGAATGATAAAATACGAATAAAATGTTAAGGGAATTATTTGGAGCCAAGGATGTTGTTATGGTTATAGAAAGAAAACAATATTTGAGCGAATTGATATGGGAGAGAATAAGCCGATTACATTCAAAAACCTTGAGAGAATATGAAAGGAACTTGATTGTACTCCGAATGATTTGATTAGCTTTGATGATGATTAAGGAAGCGATGGATTTTATGGAAACGAACAAGAGAAGAATATTTATAATTACCTTTATAGTATCTTTGATAACTTTTCCCTTGGTTACTTTTTATTACCCTATAACGAATCGATTATCGTCAAATTTTAATGTTCAAATCAATAATAATTCCAATATAGAGTTAAAGCAAATAGCTATAAAGGGTTCTGTCGATAAGGAAGATATATTGCAATTCAGTTTGGCAAAGGGTGAAATAAGTAAATATAAGCTAGTAAAAGATAAACTTACCGAAAATACATCCTATATTATCCAATGCGATGTTGATGGCAGGGTATATGAGTCTGAAATAATTTCGTACAGCGAAAAATATGAATGCAATAATATTATGGTCTTGATAAAGAATTTAGAAGATGGACAAATAAAATTTGTGGTTTATAAGGGCAACTCAAAGTTAAAATTTGGAGATAGAGAACCTTAGAAAATGGAATACTTAACTTTTATCTAAAGGGGTAGCAGAATGCTATCTCTTTTTCTGTCAAAAAAGAGAACAAAATGGAGGAAATGAAGAAGAAAACAAAGTTATCTATAAGAGAATAGAGAAAGGGTTGAAGGCTCTTGAATGTGCCTTCAACCCCATCATTATCACAGAAGAACATATTTACAGACTTTTATTCACACTCTTGTTTTGTATCATCACTATTTCTCTTGTTATTAACTGTTCAAGCATTTATATCCCAAACTATAAGGTGGTTATCTATATCTGTAAGAGAAAGTAGTATCCGGTATTCAGTTGTTTACTGTATATATATAATTCTCTTCTTGCTCCGGTTTCATCTGTTATATACATATATAAACAATCTTCTTCTTTTTCAAGTAAATCCAGCTTTGTTTGTATCTCATACAGTGTTTTGTTTGAGTAATTGGAATTTCTATATGAGCTTTCTAACATACCTTTGAAATGGACTGATATATTTTGGTATTTGTCATCTATTTTTTTAAAATCATCCGTATTGAATTCTTTAACAACATTGAATGAGTAGATGTTAAAAGCATCATTTCCAAAACCATGCTCACTTTTATATTCAGTTTTTATATTATTCTCTTTTGGAATATTATCGAGAGAATCATTCTTGCCTCGATAAGAACCTAAAGCCATAATTAGTACAACAATCAGTATTAAAATATATTTCATAACTTTCTTTTCTCGCTTGTTTCTATTAAGTATAATTAGCATCTCTGATTTAAGTATTACTACCAAACAAATTTAGCAGCAATAACTATATTGTATCGCCGTTTTTATACCGTTGTGGATTGTAATAGTTCATAGTACATCTCCATCGATTAAAATTAAAAATTTGTTTGTCAATATGTCGGTGTTAAAGTGAATGTCTTTTTGAAAACAATCATTTGTTAATGAAAGGGTATCACATATGCTGGAAATTTGTCAACAAAGCTTTAGACTTTTTTTGTCTTTGCACTTTGTTGTAGGCTAAGGGGTTTACATAAATTTCTTGGTTTGTTTTTCTACAGCTTTTGTTCTTTTTCGCCTGCTTTTCTTTCAATTTGCATTTTTTTCTTCGTTCTTTTTTTCCTTCCTACTTTTCTTATCTCCAATCCACATATCCAATGACTACCCGACAATCATCCGATTATCATCTTTTTCAAGTAGAGTTTCATTGGTATATCAGTGTCATTTAGTATTTTCATCTAAATATTTTATGGACAGATATACTTTTTCATTTCATTATCTTGTGTTGATATATTGGATGTAACAGCTCTGCGGAGGGACAAAAAAATCATCGGTGCAAAATCGTTTGAATTCATTTTGCGTATTTTGATTGCTATCTTCAATCGAAAGTGTTATTATTTAGTTTATGGAGAATAATTATGTGGAAGAATAATAAAAAATACAACGAGCTGGTTTGGATTGCGGAAAAAGATGAGAAATTGAAACAGATTTTGCTCGATGAGATGGATATTTCGATTCGGCTGATGGTTTCGCTCAAAAAAGGGGACTATGTTTTTGTGAACGGACAAAAATCCAATGTTCATACGGAGGTTAAGAAAGGCGATGAAATCAAAATTTTGTTGCCGAAGGAAGAAAGCGAATATCTGCCGCAAGACATTGAATTGCAGATTTATTATGAGGATGAAGATTTGTTGGTGGTTGAGAAGCCGTATGATATGGTGGTTCATCCGACGCGAAGTCATCTCTATGACACGATGCTCAATGCGGCATTGTTTTATTTCAGAAAGCATGGGATTGAGTCCAAAGTGCGATTCGTGAATCGATTGGATCGATATACCAGCGGGATATTGATTATCGCAAAGAATGTTTATGCGCACAGCGTATTGACCAAAGAGAATTCGCTTTGGGATATGGAAAAAGAATATTGGGCAATCGTGCAAGGGAGATTGACGGGCAAAGGCACGATCAACAAACCGATTCGTAAATCCGACGACGGTATTCGTCGGGAGATAGGCGAGGACGGACAACATGCCATCACGCATTATAAGGTAGTTGCAAGCTCGGATGAAGCTTCCCTTGTTCGAGTGCAACTGGAGACGGGACGAACGCATCAGATACGCGTGCATTTTCAAAGTGAGGGACATCCTCTGTTCGGCGACGAACTTTACGGCGGGAATTTGGATTGGATTCAAAGACAGGCATTGCACGCGGCACGCTTGGGTTTTTATTCCCCGAGAAAAGAAGAAAAAATAGACATAAAAATTCAGCTCCCCAACGATATGAGAGAGCTGATAAAAAAATTGTTACCCAACGAGCGAATCGATGAAATCTACTAAATCTTGTACGGTTACAATGCTTTCGATTTTTTCATCGGGAATTTCGATTTCAAATTCATCTTCAATAGCCATAATAATTTCAACCGCTTCGATAGAGTCTGCATCCAGGTCGCTTGTTAAATTGGAAGTAAGTTGAATGCTGTCCGCGTCAATTCCCAACTGCTTGCTGATTATATCTTGGATTTTTTCTAAAATCATAATGCCTCCTACAAATAAAGAATATATGCTCTTAAAGAGTATAATACAAGAAATTGAAATTATCAACAGAAATTTGCGTTAAAGGCATAAAAAATCAACGGAAATTTGTGGAGCGCAAGTTTTATTATGAAATCGAAACGAAAAGCTTCCTATTTATATATGTAATGTGCAAAATTTTCCTGAGTATGACGAGAAAATTTATATGGATAATAACAAATTTATTATAATGAAGAATCTTTCTATATAATGTAGGGAAAACTCGATGCCGGGGAAAATTTTGTTATAGAAAAATTTGACATCTATCTCAAGAAAAATTTTATAACAGAGAAATATGTAAGGAAGCTTCCTTTCCAATAATAGAATGTATGGGAATGAGCAAATTTTAGGCGAAATAATCCTGCAAGATGAAATTGTGAAGATAAAAAATGCTATGAGATTGAGAGTGACGAGTTGAAAAGGAGAACGGATGAGATATCGACGACCGAAGGATTATGAGCAGAAGCTGAGGGATTTAATCGACAAAGGAATATTGTGTACGGAATTTGAGCCTGATGACAGCGATCTGTATGTTGAAATCGGAATGGGAAGGGGCGATTTTCTGACCGAGTATGCGCAGCGTTTCGGCGAAAATTCTTATCTCGGGATTGAAAAGCAGGCACCGCTGCTGATTTTGGCGGGGCAGAAGGTGGAAGAAAAGAATTTGAGCAATGTGAGGCTGATGAGCTTTGATGCCGGAAAAATTGATGGGATTTTGCCGGCGGGCAGCGTGTCGAAAATCTTTTTGAATTTTTCAGACCCATGGTCGAAGCAGCGTTACAGCAAAAGGCGTTTGACCCATTTACAAATGCTTCAAAAATACGCTAAGATTTCCAAGCCGCAAGCGAGTCTTGCAATCAAAACCGACAATTTGGATTTTTTTGAGTTCAGCATTTCGCAAATCAAGCAGAGCGACTACCGAATCGTTCGCGAAATTCGAGATATTTATTCAAAGGAGAATCAGCGAATATTATCCTCGGATGAGCCGATTTATATCCAAACGGAATATGAAAAAAAGTTTATTTCTTTGAAGAAAGCGATTTTTAGTCTTGAATGTATCCGAATTTAATTGTAAAATGTATAGAAAGAAAACAAAGGAGGGAAGTATGTCAATAACCATCAAAGATGTTGCGAAGATGGCGGGGGTTTCCATATCTACGGTTTCTCGTGTTATCAACAATTCAAAACCCGTTTCAGAGGATATTCGTGATAGAGTTCTTGAGATTATCAAGGAAACAAATTATGTTCCAAATCCGGTAGCAAGAAGCTTGGTGCTTAAAAAGAGCAATTTTATCGGCGTAATCGTACCGGATATTTCCGATTATAAGATGGGCGAAATTCTCAACGGCATTGAAGAAGTCGGGAAATTGTATGATTATGATATTTTGCTTTGTAACTCCTATGGTGAGTTTGAAGAAGAAAAACGATATATTGACCTACTGCGCAACAAGCAGGTAGCGGGCATTATTTTTATCAGTTGGAATATGACGCAGGAGTCGGTGGATTTGATTCAGGCGAGCAATATTCCGGCGATATATATCAGTAAGAATGCCAAAACTTTTGACATTCCGTCGGTTGGAGTGGACCATTTTGTTGCGGGACAAGATGTGGCGAAATATCTCATCGAAAAGAATTTCAAAAGCGTTTGTGTTGTGGAAGCGAGAATCAAAGATACTGCAAAAGATTCCGAAATCGTAGTCGGTTTTGAAAAAGCTTTCAAAAAAAGCAAGAACAAGATGAAGAAGATAGAGGTTATTTTTTCAAAGGATAAGATCAGTGCAGTTTACAAAAAGGTCAGCGATTTTATTGCGAAGGAAAAGAAACTTCCGGAAGTTTTCTTTGCGACATCGGATGATGTGGCGGCGGCAGTGGTCAATGCATTGCTAGACAAAGGCATCAAAGTTCCTGAAGAGGTCAGCGTGATGGGCTATGACGATTCGAAAATCGCAAGCATCGTTCGTCCTCAGTTGACAACGATTCAACAGCCGCTTTACGATATCGGAGCGATGGCGATCGGTGTACTCATCAAACGAATCGATGGTGAAGAGGATGTCGTTGAGGCAAAAGTGTTGCCGCATTCGATTGTGGAAAGACAAAGCGTAAAGCAATAACATTTGCAAAAGATACAATGATTTATATATGAAACACTTCACAGCGCGTCGGGGGTGAGGTGTTTTTCTTTGGAATTCGAATAGGAGGAAAGAATGAGCAAAGTTTTATTAACACAGGCGGGAATCACGATTGAGGATGTCATCAATGTGGCGCAAAACGGATATGAGCTCGAGCTGTCGGATGAGCTTAAGCACAATATCAACGAATCGCGAAAAGTCGTGGATAGCTATGTAGCGGATGAAAAAATCGTGTATGGAATCACAACGGGCTTTGGAAAGTTTTCCGATGTCTTTATTGGAAAACAGGATACGGGAACATTGCAAAGAAATTTGATTATCTCTCATGCCTGTGGTGTCGGCAATCCGTTGCCGGAGCATATCGTACGGGCGATTATGATGCTTCGGTTAAATGCATTGTCTCGCGGATTGTCGGGAATTCGACTCGAAACCGTGGAGCAGCTTTTGGAACTCATCAACAAGCAGGTGCATCCGGTGATTCCGGAAAAAGGCTCGCTCGGAGCAAGTGGTGATTTGGCGCCGCTTTCTCACATGGTGCTTACGATGCTCGGATTGGGAGAGGCTTTCTACAAGGGAAAGCGCATGCCGTCGGAAAAAGCATTGGAGCTTGCGGGGATGAAACCGATTGAGCTGTCTTCCAAAGAAGGATTGGCACTCATCAACGGTACGCAGGTGATGACTGCGGTCGGTTGTTTTGCGGTTCATCAGGCGGAGATGCTCGCGAAGCAATCCGATATCAACTTGGCATTGTCGATGGAAGCGCTCGAAGGGATTTCGGATGCTTTTGACAAAAGAATTCACGAGGCGCGCGGACAGATTGGACAGATTGCAACGGCAGATAATTTGCTTCGAATCATCGAAGGTTCCGAGAGCATTACAAGACAAGGCGAGAAGCGAGTGCAGGATGCGTATGCGCTTCGTTGCTCGGCTCAGGTCATCGGAGCGTCCAAGGATGCGATTGATTATGTAAAACAAAAAGTGGAAATCGAAATCAATGCGGTAACAGATAACCCGCTGATTTTTAAAGAAGACGACTCGGTTATCTCCGGCGGAAATTTCCATGGACAGCCGATTGCTTTGCCGATGGATTTTTTGGCAATCGCGATTGCGGAGCTTGCCAATATTTCGGAGAGAAGATTGGAAAGATTGGTCAATCCGGCATTGTCCAACGGACTTCCGGCATTTTTGTCCAAAGACGGCGGTTTGAATTCCGGATTTATGATTGTGCAGTATTCGGCGGCGGCGCTCGTATCGGAAAACAAAGTGTTGGCACATCCGGCGTCGGTGGATTCGATTCCTTCTTCCGCAAATCAGGAGGACCATGTGTCGATGGGTACGATTGCGGCGAGAAAGGCGTATGAGATTGCCGAAAATGCCAAAAATGTTTTGGCGATGGAGCTGATGGGCGCTTGTCAGGGAATCGACCTTCGCGGAATCAAAGTGTTGGGCAAAGGAAGCAAGGTGGCTTACGATGTGGTTCGAAAGCGGATTTCTTTTGTCGAAAAAGACCGCGTGATGTATACCGATATCAATCGATATGCCGCAATTTTGGACAGTCGTGAGCTGATTGAAAAAGTGGAAAATGCTATTGGAGAAATAAAGTTAAAATAATGCGTGAATACCTTTTCAAATAATCCGATCTGGTATATAATAAAATTAAGCCTGGGGTGTGCGTTTATGTCACCTAAATTCAACCGACATTATAAATACGGGATTCTTAAAAGTATATTTGTAGCTGAAATGCCTTCTCGAAAGGACTTCAAAAGCAGATGTCGAGAAACCCACCTGAGAGTTTCTCGGGAGTGAATTTAATGGCATGACGGCATTTTGGGCATCTATTTTTAACATTCGACTACTCGCTGGAGTAGTCTTTTTTTGTGTGCAAAAAAACCACTCGTGAACGAGTGGTCGGTTTTACTCCGATTTTTGCGGCACATCGTATTCAAAATTTCCCTGATTGCGCATCGCAAGAATATGAGCCAACTCGCCTCCGAGCACGACGATGATTCCGCTCCAATAGAGAAACAAAAGCATGATAATCATTGCACCGAGCGAGCCGTAGATGATGGAAAAGCGTCCGAAGTTGGAAGTGTAATAAGAAATGCCAAGCGACATGATAATCCACAAGCTGACGGCGAAAGTCGCGCCGATGAAGGTATATCGTCTCGGAAATCCTTTCGGTACGATGATATTATACAGCACCGCCAAAATAATTATCAAAGCGGCAAGCGGCATCGTCCAGCGAACCACTTGCCAAATCGTTCCCCAATGGTCGCCCAAGCCGAAGTACATAATGATTCGATTGAACAAATCTTTGCCGACGGATGCAAACAAAAGCGACAGGAAAGTCATCACGAGCATGATGGCGGTCAGCGGATAACTGATGAGGCTTTTGAGAAAGCTAATCGGTTTTTCTCTTCGAAATGCGCGATTGAGTGAGAATAGCAGCGACTGAATCGCTTTGGACGCGACACCGATGGTCGTCACGGCACTGAAAGTGAAGATGCCGGGACTTTGCGTAAGCGATAATTGATTCAGATAAGCATCCAATATATAAAGCATATTCTCCGGAATAAAACGCTGCCATTGGCTGATGATTTGCTGTGTATTAAAATCCATCATCGTAATGATTTGATTCACAAGCATTAAAAACGGAAACAGGGAAAGCACAAAAAAGTAGGCAAGCTGCCCGCCCAGTTGTGAAAGATTGTCCTGACCGTAACGCCTGATTAAAGCTTTGATGCTGTACCAAATTACATGGTCATCGGGATGCGGTTGCAATTTATCTTGGATTTTTTTTATAAAACTCATGGAATTTCCTTTCGTTACTTTTACTGATTTTTCTTCTTATTCATTTTTGTTCTCTGCTGTTTCAGAGAAAACTCTTTGCGGAAGTTTTTCTTCATCCGGCGTAATATAGACGGTGCCGTAGTCGTCGTAGATGACCATGCCGGGTCTTGCACCATTGGGCTTCTTCACATTTTTTCGCGGCGCATAATCAACCGGAACCTGCGCGGAGGCTCTGGCCTGTGAATAATATGCCGCCAACATCGCCGCTTCATAGAGCGCTTCTTTGCTCACTTCGTCCAAAGTGGCTTTGATAATCACATGGGAGCCCGGAATTTCTTTCGTGTGCAACCATACATCGCTCGGGGAAGATAATTTGAGCGTGAGTTGGTCGTTTTGTGTATTGTTTTTGCCGACAAAAATTTTGTATCCGTCGGACGAAACGAATTCCATCGGAGAAGAGACGACTTTTTTCTTGTTCTTGCTTCCTGTGCTTTGCGAATAATAGCCCTGCTTGACCATTTCGTCACGGATATCCTCAATTGCATCGAGCGAATCGATATTGTTGATGGATACCATCACATTCTCCAAATAGTTCAGCTCATCCCTCGTCTGTTCGAGCTGCATACTCAACTCGTGGATTCTGGATTTCGCCTTATTATATTTTTTGTAATACGACTGCACATTTTCCGATGGCGAAAGATTTTCATTCAAAGGAATTAAAACCGTCGGCATGTCCGGCTCATTGTAGTCGATGACCGAGATTTCCTTCATCCCTTTTTGTATCTGATAAATATTTGCCGTCAGCAATTCGCCCAAACGGGAAAATTCGTCCAGACTTTTCGCCTCGTTGATTTCATCGACTTGCTTCTGTAATTTGGTGCGCAATCGCTCGGTTTTGATTTGCAAAGACTTGCGCAGTCCGTAAGTCTTTTGGCTGATGCGCTCTTTCAAATCTTTGCCGTAGTAAAATTCTTCCGCCGCCTGAGAAATTGAATTTTTTTCATCAACGATGCCCTCATTGTCATAGATGGTCAACATGATGGAAGAAAAATCGAGAATTTCTCCATTCTTGCGATAGGCGATGCAGGGAGCGAATTCGTTGTTTTTGATATGCTCGAACAATCGCTCAAAAGAATTTTTGAGCCGCTCGTACTTTACTTCATCCAATTCATAAGTCGTATCGACATCCGAAATATTCGCCATATAGCAAAGCTGCTTGGCGGAAATCGGCGCGATTCCTTCAAAGGAAGTATAGATTGCTTTATAAACGCTCTGACTCTTGGATTTGAGCAGGGCGATAAATTCGTCCAATGAAATCTCATCGAGCGGGTTGCGCTTGTCCTGTGCGGGCGGCAATAGAAATGGACGCTGCGGCAAGACTTCGCGAATCGAGCTCATCGACAGCGGCACTCTTTTGATGGAGTCGATGATGAGATTGCTTTCTTTGTCAATCAGAATAATATTGCTGTGTTTTCCCATGATTTCAATCGACAGGGTTTTTACTTTAAGATTGCGCAGCTCATCGTATGCTTCCACATCAATTAAAATATGGCGGTCCAAATTATTTTGTGAAACCGACAAAATGCGACCGCCGCCAAGATGCTTACGGAGCAGCATCAAAAACATCGGCGCCTGCAGCGGATTTTCTTTTTTATAATCCTTTGCGAGATAGATGCGAGGATTGGCGGAGTTTGCACTGATGAGCAATTTATAATTTTGTTGTTTGTTTCGAATCGTAAAAAGCAGCTCATCTTTTTCCGCCTGATTTATTTTATCAATTTTGCCGCCGACGAGCTCCTGACTCAACTCGTAGGCGATTGCTTTTATCGTAATTCCGTCTAATGCCATTTTTTCCTCTTTTCGTTTTGAGATGAACCGGAAAAGTTTTCTGCATCCTCATAACCACTTTTATATGGATGTCATTTGATTTAGAAATATAAAATCAGTTTTGATGATTTCCGGTTAAAATTTTGATTCATGTTGTCTTTTGGGGACAACAGAATCCAAAGCCCTATCTTTACATTCTACCCAATCCGAGCATTTTCAAAAAGCATTTGTGCAAAAGTATTGAACCGAATGTAAAATTGAAAAATGAAATTGGAAAAGTAAAAAGCAAATCAACATATAAAATCCCGAATTGAAATTCGAAATCGAAGATTGAAAAAGCAAAATACAAATTTAAAAGATGTAGAGCAGGGGAATAGCAGTAATCAAGGGCGGCGGTTTCGAGCCGAGTTCAAAAAGTGTTATTATATAGGTTAATTGATAGTTAGTTGCAATCCGTTGTTTGCTTCTCCTATTATTGAATAATGTAAAAAAGTTTCCGGTGGGGCTCTTTTGTGCTATACCGGAAGAAACTAGGGAGGATTTTATATGGATAACTCAAAGACAGGATTTGTTACTTTTTTGGATGTTCTAGGGTGGAAAGGTATATATCAAAAAAGAAAAGATGCTACTGCGTTGTTAGAAAAGAAGATATTTTTGAAATTATCCAAGCATCAGTACCATTGAATCCGAATATTGCAGATAAGTATCTAAATACCCTAGAGTATATGAAATTTCTTGAAAATAAATAAAGCTATAATTAAGCACCCAAGCGGTGCTTTTTTAATGCGCAAAAAGAGGTGATGTATTTTTGAAATTGACATTAAAACAAAAGAAGTTCGCTGATGAATACATCATCGGCGGGAATGCGACAGAGGGAAGATTTAGGCAGGGTATAGTGAAAAAACGGCGAGTCGAATTGCAGAGGCAAAAAGAATTGAACAGCGATTTTAGTGTAAAGGCTGGACTAAGAGCAAAAGATGACCAGTATCAGCTGTATGAATTTGGTAGGAGTATAAACCAAAGCGAGATGCATACTGCAAAAAATATTGATAAATCGTACTTGAAGGGGTATAATAAGAATAGAAAGGGGTCAATAGGTTTGGTAGATATTCAAATAGACAAAGTTACGGATTGTTTGGTAGATAAATCTACCGGGGAAGAAGTGAATACAGCAGTTTCTCTGATTACTCCTACGAAAAAAGATTTTAAGGATTGGCTCTTTGATTGGACAAAGCCAAAAAAAGACGGAGAAAAAGTATATTCTTTGTTTGTTGAAGGCTCCGATGTTGTTCAAGGGCTTGTATCAATGAAGTTTGAATATGGTGGAGTATTTGTTGGAATTGTTGAATCTGCACCGCATAACAAGGGCTTGAATGGAAAGTATGAGGGTGTTGGTGCTCACTTATTTGCAATCGCCTGTAAAGAAGCACAGGATAATGGGATGGATGTAGTGTTCTTTGATGCAAAAACAAATCTCATTCCTTACTACAAAAAGATTTTAGGGGCTGAGCAGATAGGTAGCAGTCAAAGAATGCTGATTGAAGGTGAGGCTTTTGAAAACCTTATAAGGATATACTTTAAGAAAGGGTGATGGATATGAAGAAAAATAAAATCCCAATTCCATACAGAAGTTTAGATCAAATCGCAAAAAACGGCGCATTCACAGAAGGGAAAAATTTATATCCTAAACTAGATATGAAAGCCATTAGGAAATTCTGCAAAGAAGAACGCAGGGAATATTCATCCTTGACCGACAAAGAACTTGCACGATTTAGTATGTCATAATATTATTTGAAAACAAAGCAATCTCGTAAGGGGTTGCTTTGTTGATATACAACTTTAGACAATAGTCGTTAAAAGGTCTATTTTTTATGTCGAAATTTGCTTGCTCCGGCGTTAATGGAACTTAGGGGCGTGGCTCTTTACACACGATAAACAACCAACCGAGTAAGGATAGACGATGAAAAGAGATTTTTTGAAGGAATTGAGATTGTCCGCGGGGCAATTCAAGCGAATTACCAAAGAAGTATTTGCAAATATGAGCTATGCTGCAAGATTAAAACTATAAAATGAAGATGAAGTTCTTTATAACGATTCGGCAAAAGGAGCTTTAAAATGAAGCTATATAAAACATCCACTTGCAAGACCGTGCATTAAAAGATAAGGTTGTGGTATAATATATAAAGAAAAAATGATTTTTCGGATGAGAAAATTTTTTATCCGACAAAGGATACATATTGTATTTTACAGCGACAATTCGGTGGGAGTATGGATTTAAAAAAATATTGGGAAGCGGCTTTGCAACAAAAACCTGAAATCTTGAAAAGTTTTTTTCATAAAGACGCCTGCATCAACTGGCACAATACGAATGAGCGGTTTACGGTGGTCGAATTTATCAGAGCGAATTGCGAATATCCCGGCGAATGGGACGGGGAAATAGAAAAAATTATTGAAAAAGAGGAATTGCTCATATCGGTCGTACATGTATTTTCGAAAGACGGGAAGATATCCGCTCATGTGACTTCATTTATGAAATTACTGGATGATAAGATTATTCTGATGGATGAGTATTGGGGTGACGATGGAAGTCCGCCGAGGTGGAGAAAAGAAATGAATATCGGCAAAGCCATCAAAAATAAAGCGGAATTATAAAGGAAGTATTTATGAAACTTGTAGCGATCTATGGGCAAAGTCACAAAGGCATAACTTATCAGGTTACAAGAAGTTTAATTCAAAAAATCGGTGGGGAGACAAAGGAGTATTTTCTTCCGAGAGATTTTGGGGAGTTTTGTGTAGGATGTAATTTGTGTTTTTTAGAGAGTGAAGAAAAATGTCCGCATTCTTCTTCTTCTTTGAAAGATATTACAAGAAGCATTGATGAGGCGGATGTTCTGATTTTGGCAAGTCCGGTATATGTATTTCATGCGAGCGGTCCGATGAAAGCATTTTTAGACCATTACGGCTATCGTTGGATGGTGCATAGACCCGAAGAAACGATGTTTTTGAAACAAGCGATTTGTATTTCGACTGCCATGGGGGCAGGGATGAAATCAGCAAATAAAGATATGGCGGACAGCTTATTATTTTGGGGCGTAGGAAAAATATATCGATTGGGTGTGGCGGTTTTATCTATGCACCGAGATGAGGTGGACGAGAAAAAGAAAAGAATTATTGACAGGGCGACATCCAAGATTGCAAAAAAGATTTTATCCGCTCACGGCAAGGTGAAACCGAGTATAAAAACTCGAGTAATGTTTTCGCTAATCCGGCTTTTTCAGAAAAAAAGACTCAATGAAAAAGATGCTCAATACTGGGAAGATAAAGGTTGGCTTGGAAATAAACGACCTTGGAAGCTGTAAGATATCGTTTTTAAAATTCTCATCTATGAAGAAGTTTTAATCGTTGAGAAGAAAGTTTAATTTGGAATTATAAAGAAAGGGTTCGCGAATGAAAATAAAATTTCAAAATCCGGGTCTTGAACATTCGATTGACAGTATATTGCTTTTTCAAACGGAAGAACAGACTCCTTTTTGGTCGGAGGCTTTATCGTATTTTTATCCGCAGGTTGATAAAAATGAATTGGCAATGCGCACGATGGAGCAGAAAAAGGATTATTTGAGCCAAGTTCTGTCGGGAGTATATGATGAAATAAAGGGCGAGATTGACGAGAAGGTGATTCTTTATGAGCAACATTTTATGAAGTATAAGGATCAGATTGAAGATGCGTTATCCGATGCTTTTGAGACGGATACGAGATTGCTTTTCAATGACTTACGCGCAAATCTATCGATGAATCCGGTTTGTCCGAGATTCTTGCGTGAGCGATATTTTGATTTGTTCTACAAAAACAGCGAGCGAGGTGCGCTGGGGGTTTCACTCCACGAAGTCATTCATTATATTTGGTTTCATGTGTGGAATAAGACATTCGGTGACTCTTACGACGAGTACGATGTACCCTCACTCAAATGGATTTTAAGTGAAATGGTTGTGGAAAGCATTATGAGCGATTCGCGATTAAGCTCCATCAATCCGTATTATCCGAGAGAAAACGGGGGCTGCGTCTATCCGTATTTTTACACGATGAATTTGGAAGGCGAGCCGATTTTAGAGACTCTGGCTCAAATGTATCGACAAAACTCGATTGCTGATTATATGAGAATTGCATTTGATTACTGCTTGACGCATGAAAGAGCGATTCGCCGGCATATCGAGCAATGTGAAAATCAGTTCTGATGTCGGGATTTGCATTTTGATAGCGATTTAGGATTGACGGCAGGAGGTGATGATTTGGAAAAGAAGCTGCAGGAATTTTTTGATGCGGAAAACCGTCGCGATTGGGAGAAGTATAAACAATTTTTACATCCGGAAGTGATTTGGAAATTGTATGGTGCTCAGGATAAAAAGATAACGGGCATTGAGCAATATATGGAGACGATGATGAAGGCTTATGAGCTTACGGATGTTCAATTCTCATGTGAGGATATGAAAGTTTCATCCGATAAGAGTCGTATCGTCGCATACTTGGTCAACGATTTCGGCATACGCTCGGTGGATGTGTTTGATTTCAAAGATGATCTTATCTATCGGGAATATGAATTTATACTGGAATAGGGGAGAGATGAAAAAATTATATTATATTCTATATCTGTTTTTCGGAGCGACGACTTTTGGGAGTGCGATGTGGATTATTGCAACCGGAAGAGACATTAAAAATGCCTATTGGGTGATGGCCCCGATGTCGCTGAACTTTCTTTTCAGAACCTTGTATAAAAATGCAAAGGATTAGTTTTCTTGAAAACACAGGAGGTATTTATGAAAAAGGTATATTTTATTCTGTTTGTATGCTTTGAGATTTTAACTTTTGCAGGAGCGATTTTTGTTCTTTCAAATAGAGGACAAACCGTCGGCTATGCTGTTGTTCCGATGCTGTTTGCACTTACCTTCGGGAGTTTGTATAGAAGGGAAAAGCATAAAATGTAATTGTTGCCCTAAACAGCGGCTGACTTTGCAAATTAAAAAATATTTTGGACAATAGCGTTTGCTATGGCATTTGTAAGGGAATTGCTGTATAATTATATCATAACATTTCAGTAAGGATGAGAATATGGCGATAAGTATGACGGGCTATGGCCGTGGGGAATATTTGGATGACAAATATCATTTTACGGTGGAAGTCAAAAGTGTGAACAATCGATATTTGGATATAGGGGTCAAGCTGCCGAGAAAAATCAGCTATTTGGAGGAGTTTGTTCGCCAGTATCTCAAAAAATATGTATCTCGAGGTAAAATCGAGATTTTTATTAAACTGGAGTTGAGTGCGGTCAGTGACACGAAGGTCGGCTACGATGCACAGCTCGCCAAAGGATATATTGATGCGCTTTCTTCGATGGAAAATGAATTCGGTCTGAAGAATCCTTTGACGGTGCTCGATATTGCAAAATTTGCGGATGTCATTCGATTGGAAGAAAATCAATTGGATGAGGAAGAAATCAAAAATGCGCTCAGCGTCGCGCTGGAGCAGGCGTTTTTGGCAATCAAAACGATGCGTGAGATTGAAGGGGAAAAGCTCAAGGCGGATATCTTGGAGCGATGTGGCCTTCTCAGCGAATATATTTCAAGAATTGAAGAGAATGCGGACGATATCGAAAAGGAATATCGTACCAAATTGCTCGGCAGACTCAAGGATATTTTGGAGAATGAAGGCTATCAGGTCGATGAGCAACGAGTCGTACAGGAAGCGGCGATTATGGCGGACAAATCCTGCATCACCGAAGAAATCGTGCGTTTCCGAAGTCATATCGAGCAGCTTCGGGAAGTGATGGATACGGAAACCATCGGTCGAAAAATGGATTTTATTTTACAGGAGATGAATCGTGAGGTCAATACGATGGGCTCGAAGTCAACTCGAATCGAAATTACCAATTATGTCGTGGAATTAAAGTCGGAATTGGAGAAAATAAGAGAACAGGTACAAAATATTGAATAGCTTTGGACAGAAAGGATAAGATGGAGAGAAAAGGACTGCTGATGGTGCTGTCGGGACCATCGGGAGCCGGCAAAGGAACGATTTGTGAGCATTTTATGAAGAAGAACACAGATGTGCTTTTGTCGGTATCCTCAACCACGAGACAGCCGAGAGAGGGCGAAATTCCGGGAGTAAGCTACAATTACATATCCAAGGAGGAGTTTGAGAAGGGGCTTTCTCAAGACGGATTTTTGGAGCATGTGTTTGTATTTGACAATTATTATGGAACGCCGCGCGATGTAGTGGTTGAAAATATTGAAAAAGGGATTGATGTACTTTTGGAAATTGAAATTGTCGGCGCCATGCAGATAAAGAAAAAATTTCCGGAGGCGGTTTTGATTTTCGTGTTGCCACCGAGCATCAAGGAATTGGAATCGCGCATTTACAAAAGGGGGACGGAAACTGTCGAGCAGATTAAGCAGCGACTGGGTCGGGCAATCAGCGAGATAAAGGAAATCAGCGAGTATTCATATTTCATCATCAATCAGGATGTGGATGAATCCGTTGAATATATGGAAAGTATCATCAAGGCTGAAAAAAGCAGTGTCAAAAGATACAATTCGGAGTTGTTGAGATTTTATGAGGAGGAAAAATAATGTTATATCCATCGATTAACGATTTGCTGAATATCACGGAAAACAGATATATTTTGGTAAATGAGGTGGCAAAGCGTGCAAGACAGATTGTGGAAGGTTCGAATCAATTGGTTGAAACGAATGAGAAAAAGCCGGTGAGCATTGCGACTCTGGAAGTGTTTGAAGGGGAGATTCGCTATATGACAAAAGAGACCGAAGAAAAAGATGAGATTCGAGAGATGATGGATTTGGCAAGTTTTGAAGCTTCGTTGGAACATGAGGAAATGCTGTAGGAGAGAAAAATGATTGGAAATGTAGTGCTCGGTGTGACCGGAGGAATTGCGGCATACAAATCGGCGGATATCGTATCGAGACTCAAAAAGCTGAATGTCAATGTGGATGTCATCATGACCGAGAATGCACAGAAGTTTATAACGCCGCTCACTTTTCAAAGTCTGAGCGGAAATAAAACGATTACGAATATGTTCGATACGGATTTTCATCCGGATATCGAGCATATCTCTTTGGCTAAGAAAGCGGATATTATTCTGATTGCACCGGCAACTGCGAATATGATTGCCAAGATTGCGAACGGAATCGCCGATGACATGCTCAGTACGGTCGTGATGGCGAGCAAAGCGCAGCTCATTATAGCACCGGCGATGAATACGGTGATGTATGAGAGCATTGCCAATCAGAAAAATATGCAGACGCTTCGTGAGCGAGGCGCGATTTTTATCGAGCCGGTTGAAGGTTTGCTCGCCTGCAAAGATGTTGGAAAAGGAAAGATGCAGGAGCCGGAAAAAATCGTGCAGGTCGTGTTGCATTATCTGATTAAGGATAGCGATTTGGCAGGCAAAAAAGTTTTGATCACCGCGGGCGCGACGAGAGAATCGATTGACCCCGTACGATATTTGACCAACCGCTCGACCGGGAAGATGGGCTATGCGATGGCGCAGGAGGCGGTGCGACGGGGAGCCTCGGTTACGCTCGTCAGCGGAAAAACGAATTTGGAGATTCCATATGGCGTGGATAATGTTATTGTTGTCGAGTCGGCGGAGGAGATGTATCAGGCGGTCATGCGTCATGCTTCTTCAAGCGACATCATCATCAAATCCGCAGCGGTAGCGGATTATACGCCGGCGCGCAAATCGGATTCCAAAATCAAAAAGAAAGACGGCGATATGAAAATCGAGCTGGAGCGCACCAAGGACATTTTGATGGCGCTCGGCAAGATGAAAAAAGAAAACCAAATTTTAATCGGATTTGCAGCGGAGACCGATAATGTGGTAGAATATGCCAAGGACAAATTGCGTCGTAAAAATTTGGATATGATTGTCGCCAATGATGTCAAAAAATCGGGCGCAGGTTTCGGCACGGATACCAATATCGTGGCGATTGTAGATAAAGAAGCGAATACGCAGGAAATTCCAATGCTGTCCAAAAGCGAAGTGGCGAAGGTGGTATTTGACAGAATTTCGGAGTTAATAAATGTATTGTAAAGCACTCATCGGTGCTTTTCTTTTACTTTGGAGAATCGTATGACACAGCTTGCCAGTGTAATTATCAGACATAAATCAAAATTTGTGGATAAGGAATTTACCTATCTCGCAAATGAAAATATACAAATCGGCTCGCAGGTGCTCGTGCCCTTCGGTGCAGGAAACAAACCTTACGAAGCGATTGTGAGCGGTATTTTCGAGCAGGATACGCAGGAGTCGTTCAAGCCGATTATTCGTGTGCTCGGCGACTATGTGATACCGAGCAAAAAAATAGAGCTTGCGCGATGGATTCGTCAGGAATATATGTGCTCGCTGAGTGAAGCGGTGGGACTCTTTGTGCCCAAGGAGCAGGAGATGACGGAGCTGTACGACAATGTTTTGGTTCGGGCGGTTTCGTTGGAAGAACTCTCCGCAGCTATCGAAAAGGAGCGTAAGACCGCGAAAAACAAAATCATGCTTCTGCAACTGTTGCAGGAAGGCGAAGTGAATGTTTCTCAATTGCAAAGAGAGCTGAACAAATCGCTGCTGGAGACCGCTAAGGCTGTCGAGCAGATGGGGCTTGCCACTCTTGAAAAAAGAAGAATCAATCGGATTCCGCAAAGTGAATATCGAGTGGAAAAAAAGAATGTGATGCTCAGCATGGAGCAGCAGGAAGTGCTCGCTTCGATTGAAAAAAATATTCGAAACAAAGTGCCGACTTTATTATACGGAATTACCGGCTCGGGCAAGACCGAAGTCTATATCGAGCTGATTAAAAAATGTGTGGAGCAAGGCAAGCAGGCGATTGTGCTGGTGCCTGAGATTTCTTTGACACCGCAAACCATCGCTCGTTTTAAAAATGTTTTCGGGAATCGCATCGCCGTTTTCCACTCGAAAATCAGTCAAGGGGAGCGAAAAGACCAAATCGATTTGATTTTAGAAGGGGAGATGGACATCGTCATCGGTGCGCGCTCCGCTTTGTTTTCACCTCTTGAGAATTTGGGGCTCGTCATTATCGACGAATGTCATGACGATGCATACAAATCCGAGCAAAGTCCGAAATATGACAGCATCGAGGTCGCCGAAAAGCTCTGCGAAATTTACGGAGCGGGTCTGGTCATCGGAACGGCGACACCGACCATCGAGCAATATTATGATTCGGTCTATGGAAAATTCGATTTGCAACTGCTCAAAAGAAGACAAAAGGGAAAATTGCCGACGATTCAAATTATCGACACTTATGAAGAATTCAAATTGGGCAATACTGACTTAATCAGCAGAGAAACCGTTCAGGCGATCCGAGAGGAGATTCACGGCGGCAAGCAGGTGATTGTATTTTTGAACAAGAGAGGTTACGCGCAGACGCTCAGCTGTAATCTTTGCAATCATACCGTCATGTGTCCGTCCTGTGACATTTCGCTCACCTATCATAAGGAGGGACAAAAATTGCTCTGTCACTATTGTGGACACAGCGAGCCTTATCAGAAAAAATGTAAATCCTGCAATCAGGGAGAGTATCGCGACATCGGCTACGGCACGCAGCGCATTGAGGCGGAAATTCACGCGAATATCCCGGAGGCGATGACGATTCGTTTGGACAGAGATACGACGCAGCATAAGGGCGGTCATGAAAAATTGCTCAACGAGTTTAAGGAGAAAAAAGCGAATGTGTTGATTGGAACGCAGATGATAACCAAAGGATTGGATTTTGAATCGGTTTCGCTCGTTGTGATTCTCAATGCCGACCAAGGGCTGCGCTTTCCGGATTATCGCAGCAGCGAAAAAACGCTGAGCACGATATTGCAGGTTTCCGGTCGAGCGGGTCGCGGAGAGAATGAAGGCAAGGTCATCATTCAAACGAGCGACAGTCAAAACAAAATTTTTGAGTACGCTTTAAATCAGGATTACCAGAGCTTTTTTTGGGAAGAAATAAAGGAAAGAAAAGCTTTTTTCTATCCGCCCTTTTCGTCATTGATAAAAATTCAATGCGCCGCGGTCAGCGAAGTGGATTGTGCGGAGACGGCGGAGCGGATAAAAGATGCGGTGGCGTTTTATCTGCGCAAAAGGGAACGGGAAGTGATTACGCTGGGACCTGTTCCGAATCTGATACGGCGAATTGAAAACAAATTTCGCTGGCAATTGTTTTACAAAATAGAAGATGAGAACAATCTCAATTTAATAAAAAGTATTATTAGCTTTATTTTATCGGAGAAAAGAAGTATAATTGTTAAAAAAGGTGTGTCGGTCAGCGTAGAGATAAATCCGAAGACTTTAATATAACAGGAGGATGTATGGCAATACGAATAATCAGACAGGAGGGGGACGAAATTTTGCGCAAGATTTCAAAACCTGTCTTGGAAATGAATGAGAGAACAAGAATTTTGATAGAGGATATGATTGAAACGATGAATGACGCGGATGGGGTTGGACTTGCGGCGCCGCAGGTCGGAATTCTCAAACGAATTTTCATCGTGGATGTCGGCGAAGGACCGATTGTGATGATCAATCCGGAAATTTTGGAGGTCGCCGGCTGTCAAATCGGCGATGAGGGATGTTTGAGCATTCCGGGGTATTATGCGGAGGTTGAAAGACCGAATTATGTGAAGGTGAAATTCCAAAACCAAGAGATGGAGGAAGTCGTTATGGAGGGTGAAGAGTTGTTCGCCAGAGCGGTTCTTCATGAAAACGACCATTTGAACGGTATTTTATTTCGGGATTATGTAAAAGGAGAATAAAGGGAAAGACAAATGAGAGTTGTATTTATGGGGACACCTGAATTTGCGGTTTCTTCATTGGATGCCGTCATCGAGCGTGGAGACGAGGTGGCGCTGGTTATTTCGCAACAGGACAGACCCAAGGATCGTGGTAAGAAAATGCAACCGCCGGCGGTGAAAAAACGAGCGGAAGAATTAGGGCTTCCGGTTTTTCAGCCGGAGAGTATCAAGAGCGATGAGACTTTTGAATTGTTAAAAGAGATTCGGCCGGACATTATCGTCGTTACTGCTTACGGACAAATTTTGCCGAGACGAATATTGGAGCTTACGAAGTACGGCTGCGTGAATGTGCATGCATCGCTTTTGCCGAAGTATCGCGGTGCGGCGCCGATTCAATTCGCCATCATCAACGGTGAGCAAAAAACGGGCATTACGACCATGTATATGTCGGAAGGCTTGGATACGGGCGATATGATTTTGAAAGATGAAATTGAAATTCTGCCCGATGACACGAGCGCGACTTTGCACGACAAGCTTGCGCTGCTCAGCAAAGAAACCTTGACAAAAACCTTGGACAAAATCGAGCGGCAAATTGCACCGAGAATCGCTCAGCAGGAAGAATTGTCAAGCTATGCGCCGCTCATCAGCAAGCAGATGGGGCATATCGACTTTTCCAAAGAGGCGTCATCCGTCATCAATCTGGTGAGAGGTTTGCCGACATACGCATACTTGGATGAGCATCTGATTAAACTCTTTGATGCGAGGCTCGGTGAAAGCACAGATTCCGAGGAATACGGAAAAATCATCCGTTTGCACAAAGACAGCATCGAGGTGATTGCCAAAGGACATTCCGTTTTGTTCTACGAAATCCAAGTGCCGAATAAAAAAAGAATGCATGTGTCGGATTTTTTGAAAGGAAATTCTTTGGAGACGGGCGCGGTATTTCGATAAAATTATGCGGCGAGAGAAATAATAAAAATTCGGAATCGGAGAATTCGAATCGTTATGGGGTGTGAAAAATAAAAGAAATATTAAAAAGTCTTGACGGTATAAAAATATACTATATAATAGGAAGAGATTCTTTAATAAAAAACATAAATTTTGAGTGATTTTCGATTCGGAATTTACAAACGGAGTATGAATAGTAAAGATGGTTGGTTGAGAAAGGAAAAAATATGGGACTATATTTTGATTGGACGATGATTCTATTAGTGCCTGCGATGCTTTTGACGATGTGGGCGCAGGCGAAAATAAAAAGAGAGTACAGTAAATATTCACGAGTTCGAACAGCAAAGGGATATACCGGAGCACAGACGGCAAGAGAAATTTTGCATAGGAATGGATTGGACAATGTGGATGTGGAGTTGGTCGGCGGTATGTTGAGCGACCATTACGACCCGAGAAGTCGGGTGTTGCGATTATCGAATGAAGTCTATAACGGCTCATCGATTGCAGCGAATGCAATTGCCGCTCATGAAGTAGGACATGCGATTCAACATGCAAAATCGTATTTTCCGCTGACTTTCCGAAATTCGATTGTGCCGGTAGTCAATATCGCATCACAAGCTGCGATGCCGCTGATTTTTATCGGATTGTTTTTTGCACAATTCCAATCGTTGTTGGACATCGGAATTTTGTTGTTCTCGGGAACGGTATTGTTCCAGATTATCACTTTGCCGGTTGAAATTGATGCAAGCCGTCGGGCGATGCAGGCACTTTCCGGCGAGGGAATTCTGTTGCAAGAGGAATATCCGCATGGCAAAAAAGTGCTGACCGCCGCGGCATTGACCTATATTGCATCGGCTGCGGTAGCAATTTCACAGCTTGTACGATTGCTCGTGATTCGAAACAGCCGAAGAAGAAATTAAGAATTAAATCGGAATGGCATTTGACAATCGGATTTCTATAAAGAAATCCAAACGGCATACGGAAACAAAAGCGCTTTTTGAGAATTGAGCTGCTGAAAACTAAATCTAAAAACGAAGATTTAAAACGGGTTTCGTTTGAAAATCGAATGCTGACGAAGTACGAAAAACAAATACGAATTGGAAGAAGCTGCTGCGGAATGATTTATTCTGTAGCGGCTTTTTTGATTCGTTGAGATCAATTCGATTAAAAAAATAATTGCTCTTGCAAGTTTTCCGTTTCGAAATTTAAGAACTTTTTATACGAAGGAATAAAGCACTTTCGTGAAAAATACAAAGAAAGTGGGTATCAGTATAAAAAGTGAGGTCGTTGAGAAAAAGATTGAAACGGGAGGGGCAAATGAAAAATCAGGAAATGGTTGTAGAAAAGTATTCCGTGCGTTTGCTGAAAGAATGTGTGGTTTTGGAAAACAAAAATCTTGAGGAAGACAGCAAAATTTTTGAAGAAGTAACGGTTTTATGTACTTTGCCGAGCGATTTTTTGGAGCTCAGCTCCTATTCGGATATTTTGTCCTATTTTCAAAATCATTTGGCTGAAATCCCCTATGTCAATGCATATGACGAACTGATTGAAAACCGTGTGGTCGCGGTTATCGATTATTATATTCATGTGATAAATGTCATCGAATTTCCGGAATTTGAAGAAGTGTTCAGTCGCCTTTTTTTAGAATTGCCTTGCACCAAGTTCAAGGATGTCTTGGAAAAATACTATCCGGATTTTTATTTGGCGATGGGTATGTTGTAGCGTTCTGGAAATTTATTATAGAAAACTTTTAAAAATAGGCAAATTCAAAGCGCTTAAAATTTTGAGTGAAGTATTGTTTGAGAATATTATCAAGGATAATGAAAAACCATTTGCATTTTTTTGCTATATTGCTCCATCATATTGACAAATTCAACAAAAGACCGTAAAATAAAGACTTGTAGACTATAAAAAATACGAGCTTAATAAAGATGTTTTTGTGAGACAAATCGATTCTTGATGGAGAACTTTCATCAGAATAAGTCGTTTCAAAAAATCGGCGGTATGGGAATGGACAAGGATGCAAATGGTAAGAGCTTGCGATTTGTGTTGTGTCTTTTTTCGCTTTATAGCCAATCTGAAAACTGGAGGAGAATAATGGACAAAACCCTAATTGAATTGGTCAATGTAAATAAAATTTTTGAGGACGACGGGAAGCAAGTGTTAAATGATATCAATCTGAAGATACAGGAAAAGGAATTCGTCACGCTGCTTGGGCCGTCCGGTTGCGGGAAAACGACGACATTGCGTTTGATTGGGGGATTTACAAATCATACTTCGGGCGATGTTCTATTTGACGGTCAAGAAATCAGCGAAGTGCCTCCATACAAAAGACAAATCAATACGGTATTTCAAAAATATGCGCTCTTTCCGCATTTGAATGTATATGAAAATATCGCCTTCGGGTTGCGCATCAAAAAAATGGATGAGGCGACCATCAAACAGAAGGTGAAAAAGATGCTCAAGCTGGTTAATCTGTCCGGGTTTGAGAATCGGGGGATTCAATCGCTCTCGGGAGGGCAGCAGCAACGAATCGCCATCGCGCGAGCCCTGGTCAATGAGCCGAAGGTGCTTTTGCTCGATGAGCCGCTCGGTGCGCTCGATTTAAAACTTCGTAAAGATATGCAATATGAGCTCAAGACGATGCAGCAGGAGCTCGGCATCACCTTTATCTATGTTACGCATGACCAGGAAGAAGCGCTGACGATGTCGGATCGAATCGTCGTGATGAACGAAGGAAAGATTCAGCAAATCGGAAGTCCGGTGGATATTTACAATGAGCCGATTAACCGTTTCGTTGCGGATTTTATCGGAGAGAGTAATATTTTTTCCGGCGTGATGCTCGACGATTATCGCACGCTGATCAACGATGTTGAATTTGAATGTGTCGATAAAGGCTTTGACAAAAATGAAGATGTGGATATCGTGATTCGGCCGGAGGATGTCGTCATCATCAAAAAGGATGATGCCAAAATCCGAGGGCTTGTGACGGATGTCGTGTTCAAAGGGGTACATTACGAAATCATCGTTGTAGATGAGTTTGATCAGAAGGAATGGATGATTCATTCCATCAACGATGCCCGGGTGGATACCGTAGTCGGATTGACCTTTGAGCCGGAAGCGATTCATATTATGAAAAAGGAGGAGCAGACGATTGAAGAACAATAAGAAGAATTATTTGGCAATGCCTTATGTTGCATGGGCGATAATTTTTACGATTGTTCCACTCGTTATCGTATTGGTGTATTCCTTTACCAAAAGAGATGCGTACGGGAATATCGTGTATGAATTTACGCTCGATAATTACAAGAATTTTTTTACGCCAATCTATCTTAATGTCCTTTGGCGCTCGATAAAGTTGTCGTTTTACAGCACGGTTGTCTGTTTGCTAATCGGCTATCCGATGGCATTTATCATTTCGCGTGCGAAAGGCATGAAACAGAATTTGATGGTGCTTCTGTTCATCGTCCCGCTTTGGACAAATTTTTTACTCCGAACATACGCTTGGATGGGACTTCTTCGGGAGCAGGGCATCATCAATGAAATCTTACTGAAACTGGGATTGATTTCAGAGCCTATTCAAATGCTTTACACCAACGGAGCGGTCGTACTCGGCATGGTATATAACTTTTTGCCTTTTATGGTGCTGCCGATTTACTCGGTGCTCGTTAAGATGGATAAGAGTCTGATTGAAGCGGCGCGTGACTTGGGAGCGAATGAGGCGACCGTATTTCGACGCGTAATTTTTCCGCTCAGCTTTCCGGGAGTGGCAACCGGCATTATGATGGTGTTCATGCCGGCGGTTTCAACCTTTGTCATTTCGGATTTACTCGGCGGCGGCCAGACCATCTTGCTTGGAAATCTGATTCAAAATCAATTTATCGCGGCAAGAAATTGGCAATTCGGCTCGGCGGTTTCGGTGCTGATGATGGCGATGTTGATTCTTTCGATGAGTTATTTTGCAAAACACAGCTCCAAAGATGGAGGTGGTAGACTATGGTAAAATTGAAAAAGGTTTTAGCGATTGTCTACAGTTTGCTGATTTATTCATTTTTATATATTCCGATTGTCATGCTGATTGTATTTTCGTTCAACGATTCAAAATATCGCGGCAATTGGAGCGGCTTTACACTCCGATGGTATTCGGATTTGTTTTCCGATCCGGAAATTTTGTCGGTGATTTATACGACCCTGATTGTGGCGGTGATTTCCTCGTTGATTGCAACCGCTATCGGAACGATGACCGCCATCGGCATCGACAATATGAAACCCAAGTATAAGGCGTGGATTATCAATGTCAGCTATATTCCGATGATAAGTCCCGACATTGTAATCGGTATTTCTTTGCTGACGCTTTTTGTAATGTCCAAATTGCCGCAAGGATATTTTACGCTGATTTTGGCGCATATCACCTTCAATATTCCTTATGTGGTTTTTGCGGTGCTGCCGAAATTGCAGCAATTGGATAAACATATGGAAGAGGCGGCGCTGGATTTGGGAGCGACTCCTTCGCAAGCTTTTTGGAAGGTCATCTTTCCCGAAATCGTACCCGGCATTTTAACGGGAGCGCTGTTGGCATTTACGATGTCGCTTGACGATTTCATCGTCAGTTTTTTTACTACGGGCGCAGGAGTCACCACTTTGTCGATTAAAATCTACTCGATGACAAAGCGCGGTGTGAGCCCGATGATTAACGCACTTTCAAGTATTTTGTTCTTGGTATCGATAGCCATTGTTTTGGCAGTTCAATACAAACAATATCGTGAAGACGAAAGAAAAAAGGCGGAGATGATTCTTCGTCAGGAAGATTAGTCAAAGGAGAAGGGAATTGAAAAAAATATTTATCGTTTTTTTGGCGGCATTGCTGCTGATGTCGGCATCGGGATGTTCTTCGCAAAGCTCATCCGGAAAGAAGATGCTCAATGTCTACAACTGGGGTGATTATATCGATACGGAGATTTTGAAGGAATTTGAAAAAGAATTCAATGTCAAAATCAACTACGAAACTTTTGCGAACAACGAAGAAATGCTTGCGAAAATAAAAACCGGCGGAACGGCGTACGATGTCATTTTTCCATCGGAGTATATGATTGAGTATATGATTGCAACCGATATGCTGCATGAAGTGGACCATTCAAAACTCTCCAATTATGCAAATTTGGATGAGCGATTTACCGATTTGGCTTATGACCCGCAGAACAAACATTCCATTCCGTATCTTTGGGGCGTTATGGGCATTGTTTATAACAAACAGAAAGTGACGGAGCCGGTAGATTCTTGGAATATGCTTTGGAATGAAAAATATTCCGGCAAGATTTTTATGTTGGATTCCTCCAGAGACTCCTTCGTGCCGGCGCAGAAAAAATTAGGGCTTTCCATCAACACAAAGGATGTGAATGAGCTCAATGCGGCGAGAGATGAATTGATTAAGCAAAAGCCTTTTGTTCGCGCCTATGAAGTGGACAACTACAAAGACCAGATGATTTCCGGAGAAGGTGCGATGGCGCTCACTTGGTCGGGCGATGCTTATCTCTTGATTTCCGAAAATCCGGATTTGGATTTTGCAATACCGAAAGAAGGAACGAATCTCTGGTTTGATGCGGTGGCGATTCCAAAGACCGCACAGGATGTGGAATTGGCGCACGAATTTATCAACTTCCTGCTCAGACCGGAAATTGCAGCGAAGAACAGCGACTATATCAAATTCTCATCGCCGAATGCAAAGGCGGTTGAGTTTTTGCCGAAGGAAGATGCGGAAAATGAAATCCTCTATCCGAAGGGAGATATTTTGAAATTGGGTGAAGTCTTCTCGGATTTGGGCGAGTTTACCGTAGAATACGATAGAGCGTGGACGGAGGTCAAAGCGTCCTAACGCTTTTGTAAGCGGATTTTGAATCGAAGAATATGAAAAGCTGGATTTTATTCAGCTTTTTTTATTGATAAATTCCGATTAATAAGATATGATATATTTGATTGAAATGTGAGGGGAAGATGACATTATACAAACATGGAGCGGACATCGCTGAAATTCAGAAGCAATATCAAATCGAGAATATTACGGATTTCAGCTCCAATGTGAATATTTTTTTGCCGCCGAAATTGGAAGAATTGATTCGGCAATTTCCAATCGAGAAACTGGCAAAATATCCCGATATTCATTATACGGAGCTTCGCGCCAAGCTGGCCGAAAAATACAGCTTGCGCGCAGAGCATATCATCGTTGGCAACGGCTCGACCGAGCTGATTTTTTTGCTGGCGAAATTGCCCTTTGTTCAAAAAATCGGAATCCTTTCGCCGACCTTCGGCGAATATCGACGAGCGGCGCAGATTGGCGACAAAGAAATTGTGGATTTTTATTATGAAAAAGATTTTTCAATTGATTGCAATCGAATTGCGAGCGAAAAAGTCGATGCGCTTTTCGTCTGCAATCCCAACAATCCGTCGGGTAATATCAACCATTTGATGTCGTTGCTCGAAAAGACGAAGAAGAGCGGCACCCTGCTGATTGTCGATGAAACCTTTATGGATTTTTCATCGGACAAATCCTGCTCATTGTTGCCTTTGGTGTCCGAGTATGACAATTTGTTCGTGCTCAAAGCGGTGACCAAATTCTATGCGATGACCGGTTTGCGACTGGGCTACGGCTTCGCATCGGCTTCGCTGATTGAATCGATGTGGGCAATCAAAGAGCCTTGGAGCGTCAATGCTTTTGCTGAAGTGTTGATCGATGCGATTTTCGATGAAGATTTTGAGAGTCGTACGGTCAGCTATTATAAGGAAGAGATCGCTTGGATGAAAAAAGAATTGGAGAAAATCAAAGGGATTTTTGTCTATCCGAGCGACAGCAATTATTTTTTAGTCCAGTTGCCGCCGCATATTTCATCGGGGATTTTAAAAGAAAGGATGATTGTCAATCATCGGATACTGATTCGCGATTGCTCGAACTATTCGGGCTTGGACGAATTTCACATAAGGGTCAATATCAAAGAACGAAATAAAAATGAGATGCTGATTAGAGCATTGGAGAAGGAGATTCATTAGATGACGAAAAAGGTTATGATTCAAGGAACATCATCGGGAGCGGGAAAAAGCATTGTTGCAACGGCACTTTGCCGAGTGTTTACCTCCGATGGACATCGTGTGGCGCCGTTCAAACCGCAAAATATGGCGCTCAACAGTTTTGTGACGGCGGAAGGACTGGAGATGGGACGCGCTCAGGTCGTGCAGGCGGAAGCATCGGGCAAATTGCCGACGGTGCATATGAATCCGATTTTGCTCAAGCCGACGGGAAACAATCTGTCACAGGTCATCGTGCATGGGAAAATTTGGGAGAATATGGACAGCTTGACTTACAAGACGAAAAAAATGTCGCTGCTTCCTAAGATACAGGAGTCCTACGATACTTTGGCAAAGGACAATGATGTCATCGTTATCGAAGGAGCCGGCAGTCCGGCGGAACTGAACATGATGGAGAATGATATTTCGAATATGGCATCGGCGGAGCTGCTCGATGCACCGGTCATCTTGGTGGCGGACATCGACCGAGGCGGAGTATTCGCATCCATCTACGGAACGATTATGTTGCAGGATGAAAAATCCAGAGACAGAATTCAAGGAATTATCATCAATAAATTTAAAGGAAGAAAAGAATTGTTGCAGCCGGGCATTGAGCAGATTGAAAAGCTGACCGGCAAAAAGGTGCTCGGTGTGATGCCTTACACCGCCATTAATTTGGAGGACGAAGATTCGATTACCGAAAAGACGCATTGGCAGGGAAGTCCCGACAACAATATCAATATTGAAGTCGTCAAATATCCGCATCTTTCGAACTCAACGGATTTTGAAGTCCTGCGTCACATGAGCGGAGTCAATATTCGATTCGTGGAACTGCATGAGAATTTCACCAATCCGGATTTGATTGTTCTGCCGGGAACCAAGAATACGGTTTCGGATTTAAAATCCTTAAAAGCAAGTAATTTGATTCATCAGCTTTACGATTTGAACAAAAATAAAAATGTGCCGGTTATGGGAATCTGCGGCGGCTTTCAGATGCTCGGCAAGCAAATTAAAGACCCGCATCATTTGGAGGATTTCTTGGATGAAATCGACTGCTTGGGATTGCTCAACCATACGACGACTTTTGAGCATGGCAAGGTGACGACGCAGGCGAAGGCAAAGATTCAAAATCTGTCCGTCGATGAACAAAGTCCGTTTTTCTCAATGAGCAATATGGAGATTTCCGGCTATGAAGTGCATAGTGGAAAAACCGCGGCCGACCCCGAGAAGGATATCGTCTTTACGAGAGTGGTTGAAGTGCTCGGCGAAAAACAAGACCATCCGGACGGCATCGTCAATGCGACGGGCAGCGTGATGGGAACTTATTTCCATGGCGTATTCGACAATTATGAGTTTACCAATACCTTGATAAACAATTTGAGAAAGAAAAAAGGCTTGGCGGTAAATGAAAACAGCTTTAACTATAAGGAGTTTAAGGAGAAGGAGTTTGCAAAGCTGGAAGCATTGTTCAGAGAAAATGTCGATGTGGAAAGCATTTACCGGATACTGAAATAGTATCTTTGAGAACAGGAGCGTATCATGGCAAAACAACTTAGAGATCCGGTCAGTGCAATCAGTCACTATATCGGTGCGGGACTGTCCGTACTCGCCATCGTCTTGGTGAGTCTGTCCAAAGTGTTCGGATTTGATGTCAAAACCGTCAATTTGGTATCCACTTTGGTCTTTGCGGGTTCGATGTTTTTGCTGTATATGGCAAGCGGATTGTACCACAGCGTCAACGGCTCGGAAAAGAAAATTATGATTTTCCGCAAGATTGACCATTCGATGATTTATTTTTTGATAGCGGGCTCTTACACACCGTTTTTGTTGGCGATGACGAATCGGCAGAAGGGAATCATCCTGCTGATTGTGATTTGGAGCTTGGCGATAATCGGCGTATTGATGAAAATCTTTTTGTTCAATCTGCCGAGAGCGGTGGGCACGATTATGTATATCGCTTTGGGCTGGCTCGTCATCTTTTTCGTCAGCGAAATTGCGAGAATCTTGCCTTGGTGGGCATTGCTTTTGCTCGTGGTTGGCGGAATCAGTTATTCCATCGGCGGCGTGATTTATATTTTGAAAAAACCTACTTTCAGCAAGGTGAACTTTCACGATATCTTCCATTTCTTCATTTTGGGAGGAACGCTGGCACAATTTTGCTCCGTCTATTTCGGGATTTTGCTCAAGCAATAGGCCATGAAATGTTGCTCAAAAGATAAATGAAATAAAAGCCGATTTCCAAGTTGGGTTGAAATCCGAATTTGGAGCTCGGCTTTTTTAATTTAATGGAGAAAAACAAAATCAGATTCCAAATTTTGTTGACAAATTTTAAGTTTGATTGGAATGCCGAAAAATGATGACTAAAAAATTTTTAGGAATGAAAACTTTTTCATTGACAATAATATATTTATCGTACTATAATATAAATGTACATAAGGAGAGGTGCGTTTGGCTAGGTAATACATAATTGTTAAGATTAGGAGTGTCGATATTGTGTATGAATTTGTCAATCGCCGAAGGGAATCTGCAGACCCTACTGCATATTTTCTGGTAAGCAAACCATAGTTTGCTACTGTCATAGAATGTCTATGGAGCGCTGTTTATGTCACGGATGTGGCATGCAGTGCTTTTTTATATGTAAAAAGTATGATGCCGAGTTGTGAACCAAGTTGTGAAAGCAAATTTGGCAAAGGAATTTAATGAAGGGAGAATGGTATGAAGTCAATTATCAGACTGAGAATGAGTTCGCATGATGCTCATTATGGAGGCAATCTGGTAGATGGAGCGAGAATGCTCGGATTGTTCGGTGATGTGGCGACGGAACTTTTGATTCAGCATGACGGCGACGAGGGTCTTTTCAAAGCGTATGAATCGGTAGAATTTATGGCTCCGGTTTATGCGGGAGACTATATCGAAGCGGTCGGCGAGATTGTTGAAGTCGGAAACAGCTCACGAAAAATGGTTTTTGAAGCGAGAAAGGTAATCGTTCCGAGAACCGATATTAATGAATCGGCGGCGGATGTGTTGGCGGAGCCGGTCGTTGTTTGTAAGGCGGTTGGAACTTGCGTAGTTCCGAAAGATAAACAAAGAAAAAAATAGGAGGGTTTTAATATGAAAGGTAACAAATACGGTACACACAGAGTAATTGAGCCACAAGGAGTTCTTCCTCAACCTGCAAAGAAAATTTGCAACAAAATGGAGATTTACGACAATGAGATACTTATCGATGTAAAAGCGTTGAATATTGACTCGGCGAGCTTTACACAAATTGAAGAGGCTTGCAATCACGATGTGGAAAAAATTAAAGAGATGATTCTATCCATCGTTGCGGAGCGCGGAAAAATGCAAAACCCTGTAACTGGCTCCGGCGGAATGCTCATCGGAACCGTAAAAGAAATCGGAAAAGATTTAATCGGCAAAACGGATTTGAAAGTCGGCGACAAATTGGCAACTTTGGTTTCCCTTTCTTTAACTCCGTTGAAAATTGATGAAATCATCCAAATTCACCCGGATATCGACCGTGTTGAAATCAAAGGACAGGCAATTTTATTCGAAAGCGGAATCTACTCCGTGCTTCCGGATGACATGTCCGAGACTTTGGCACTTGCGGCATTGGATGTTGCGGGTGCACCGGCACAAACTGCGAAGCTTGTAAAACCGGGCGATTCGGTAATGGTTCTCGGTGCGGCCGGAAAATCAGGAATGATGTGTTGCTACGAAGCGAAAAAACGCGTGGGCCCAACCGGAAATGTAATCGCGGTTGTGCGTAAAGAATCCGACATCAAGAAATTGATGGATGCAGGCTTCTGCCACAAAGTAGTAGTTGCGAGTGCGACTATGCCGATTGAAGTATTGGACAAAGTGCTTGAGGCGAACAATGGAAAAGAAGTCGATATCGTTATCAACTGTGTAAATATCGAGAATACTGAAATGACTTCCATCCTTCCGGTTCGTGACGGCGGAATCGTATACTTCTTCTCCATGGCAACTTCCTTCACGAAGGCGGCGCTTGGTGCGGAAGGCGTTGGAAAAGATGTAAATATGATTATTGGAAACGGTTATACAAAAGACCATGCGGCGATTACTTTGGAGGAGCTTCGTGAGTCGAAAGAGCTTCGCGAAATTTTCGAAAAGCAATATGTATAATTTGAATAGGGAAAAAAGATAGGAGAATGTTATGAAAGTTTACAGAAGGCATGAGCTGTTCCCGGATGTAACCGACGAGCAATGGTTCGATTGGAAATGGCAGGTAAGAAATCGAATTGAAACGGCGGAGGAGCTCAAAAAATATATTCCGCTTACGGAAGAAGAAGAAAAAGGAGTTGTCGAGTCATTGAAGATGCTTCGTATGGCAATCACTCCATACTATCTTTCAATTATTGACCCGAACGACCCGAACGACCCGGTAAGATTACAAGCGATTCCGACAGCGTCTGAAGTTTATCGTGCACCGGAAGATGAAGAAGACCCGCTTCACGAGGATGTGGATTCACCGACTCCGGGCTTAACTCACCGTTATCCGGACCGTGCGCTCGTTTTGATTACAGACCAGTGCTCCATGTACTGCCGTCATTGTACGCGAAGAAGATTCGCCGGACAAAACGACTCCGCGGTACCGATGGACAATATCAAAAAGGCAATCGATTATATTCGCAATACGCCACAGGTTCGCGATGTATTGCTTTCAGGCGGAGACGCACTTTTGATGAGCGACGAGCGTTTGGAAGAAATCATCAAAGAGCTTCGTACGATTCCGCATGTTGAGATTATTCGTATCGGAACGAGAACACCGGTTGTTCTTCCGCAAAGAATTACGGACGGTTTGGTAAATATGCTTAAGAAATATCATCCGATATGGCTGAATACACATTTCAACCATTCCAATGAAATCAACGAAGAAACGGCTGCAGCTTGTGAAAAAATGGCAAATGCGGGAATTCCGCTTGGAAACCAATCCGTACTTTTGCGTGGCGTCAACGACTGTCCGCATGTAATGCTCAAATTGGTAAATGACCTGGTAAAAATTCGCGTAAGACCATACTACATTTATCAATGCGACCTTTCACTCGGATTGTCTCATTTCAGAACAACCGTTTCAAAAGGAATCGAAATCATCGAGGCACTTCGCGGTCATACTTCCGGATATTGCGTTCCGACATTCGTTGTCGATGCGCCGGGCGGTGGCGGAAAGACTCCGGTTATGCCGAATTATGTCATTTCGCAAAACCACAACAAAGTTATTCTTCGAAACTTTGAAGGGGTTATCACCACTTATCATGAGCCGGACAATTATACACCGGGATGTACCTGCGATGTGTGCACAGGCAAAGAAAAAATCCACAAGGTCGGAGTGGCAAGCTTGCTCAATGGCGAGAAACAAACTCTCGAGCCGATTGGATTGGAAAGAAGTCAAAGAGGAAATCATTAGTAGATGCTTGAGCTGATTGAAAAATATAAATCCATTTCGTTTATCGGGATGTCAAAAAATGCAGGCAAAACTACAACATTGAATTTTTTTATAAATGAGGCCAGGGGTAATTTTACCCTTGGTCTATCATCTATTGGGCGAGATGGAGAAACGCTGGATCGTGTAACGGGAACTGCCAAGCCGAGAATCTACATACACAAAGGGACAATCGTTACAACTGCGGCTGCCTGCCTCAAACTTTCGGATGCGACACTTGAAATCTTGGAAGTGACCGACATCCATACACCGATGGGCGCCATCGTGATTTCACGAGCGGTGAGCGACGGCTATATTGAATTGGCGGGACCCTCCACCAATTATCAGACTCGATATGCCATCGAAAGAATGTTTGAATATGGAGCGCAGAAGGTGTTTGTAGACGGCGCCTTATCACGAAAGAGTTTCGCATCGCCATCGGTCGCCGAGGCGACGATTTTATCAACGGGAGCGGCAATCTCCGGCAACTTCAATCGAATTTTCGAAGAAACGGTGCACAGCTATCAGGTGCTGACCGTTCCGAAATTTTTTGATGACGAAATCATTTCTATTTTGGAAAAAGACGAATCGTCGGTGATGCTGATGGATGAAGAAAAAAACATCTTCTACCGAGCCGATGTGACCATCATCGGTAACGAAAAAATGATTGCGGAACAAATCGACGACCATACGCGTATCATCTATACATCGGGTGCGATTACCGATGCTTTTGTCGATTTGATTTTAAGAAATTTGAAATTAAAAGCCAAGCCGTCGATTCTGGTGGATGACGGCACCAAGATATTTGTGAATGCAAGCAATTTGGCAAGATTGCAAACCAAGGGAATCGGGATCTATGCACTCAGCGAAATCAATGTGGTCGGCATTACGGTCAATCCGTTTTCCGCGAGCGACTATAACATCGATTCGCAAAAAATAATTGGGGCGCTTGAAAAATATATTAACATACCGATTTTTGATGTAATGAATAGAGGGACATCGTGAGATTTTTGGATAGTGAGCAAAGGGAAGGGATTGGATTTTCGTATATTATCGAAGGAATCAATACAATCTGCAAGTTGGGGGATGACAAAAAAAGAGCATTGACTCCCTATACAAAAAGTAACTTTGAGCAATTGGAGATGGAGTTATCCAATGTGGAAAAGATGATTGCTCTATTTCAGCAAAAAGAAGAGTCGGTTGCCAATATTCTCTATATATTGTGCAAGGTCAAAGATATTCAGCCCAGTCTTCGAAAATTGGGAACGGGCATAGTGCTGGATGAAATTGAGCTTTTTGAAATTAAGTTGTTTTCAAAGATTTGTATGGATATAAAGGCTTTTTACGAGAAGCTTCATTGTGATTTGTCCTTCGTGCAATTGGAGGATGTCGGAGAAGTTTTCAAATTGCTCGACCCGGAGGAGACGGGCTACGAAACCTTTTATATCTATGATAATTTTTCAAATGATTTGAAGCAATTACGGGAAGTAAGAAGAAAGCTGGAGCAGCAGATACAATCGGCGAACTCGGCGGATGAAAAAAATAATTTATTGCATCAGCGAGCCGAGATTTTGGCGAAGGAAGAAAAAATAGAATTTGAAATCAAACAGGATTTGAGCACCAAGCTGATTGCCTTTCAAAAACCGCTGCTGACAAATGCGGATACTATCGGCTATTTGGATCTTTTGATGGCGAAGGCGAAATACGCGATGTCAAGCAAGGCGAGCAAACCGAAAATGTTTTCGGCTGAGCGACCGATTGTTTTGAAAGGCATGTATAATCCGTATTATGAAGAATTGCTTTCCCAAAAGGGAGCGACGATGCAGCGTCTGGATTTGTCGCTGAAAAACGGGGTGACGGTGCTGACCGGAGCGAATATGGGAGGCAAGAGCATCGCGATGAAGAGCGTTGCGCTCAATGTGCTCCTTGCAAATTCCGGATTGTATGTCTATGCGGAAGATGCCGAAATACCGGTTATTGATTTTTTATATATGATTGCAGACGATTTGCAAAGTGTCGATAAAGGACTGAGCAGCTTCGGCGCCGAGATGATTGAGCTGAAAACCATCGTCGGCGCGAGCGCGGTAAAGGACGGACTGATACTTTTGGATGAGTTGTCACGAGGAACGAATCCGGATGAAGGAAGGATTATCGTCAACGCGATGATTCGTCTGTTTAACGAAAGAAAGTCCTACACTTTCATTTCGACGCATTTTGACGGAGTGCGTTTGGATAATGTCACTCATTTACAAGTGGTCGGAATCAGTCGTGTGAATTTTGACCAACTGAAAGATTTGGCAAAAAAGAATAGCAAAGAAGCCCTGAGCATTCTCCAACGCCACATGGATTACTCGGTTGAAGAAATCGGTCATGCCGATGTACCGAAGAATGCCTTGCAAATTGCAAATTTGTTAGGTTTGGAATTGGATTTTGAAAGGGCTTAAAAAGGAGTAGAATATGAAAAGTAAATTGAATTTGAATGCGGAACTTGTTGAGAGTTCTCGTGAAATCGCAAGGTCAATTGCAGCAGGTACTCAAAAATTTATTGACAATCACTCGACCGTAGCGGTGGAGCGTACGATTTGCAGACTGCTTGGAATCGACGGAATCAACGACATGGGAGTCCCTTTACCGAATGTCGTGGTGGAGAATATCGAAGCCGGCAACGGACTCGGAGTCGGAGCGGCGATTTATATCGGCAATGCGATGCTGAATTATAATCTTTCGCCACAGGAAATTGCGGAAAAAGTTGCGGCGGGCGAATTGAATTTGACAACTGTTCCGATGAAGGACAGTTTTGAAATCAAATTGGCGATTGACGAGATTGCAAAGGAAACTGTAAAAACCATCGCGAAGAATAGAAAACAGCGCGAAGAGTATTTAGCAAAATTCGGGGACAAATCAGGCCCTTATCTATATGTTATCGTTGCGACCGGAAATATCTATGAAGATATCACACAGGCGGTTGCGGCGGCGAAGCAGGGAGCGGATATCATCGCGGTTATTCGTACAACCGGACAATCGCTTTTGGACTATGTTCCATTCGGGGCGACGACCGAAGGATTCGGTGGAACCTATGCAACGCAGGAAAACTTCCGTCTGATGAGAGCCGCATTGGACGAAGCCGGTGAAGAATTGGGAAGATATATCCGACTTTGTAACTACTGCTCGGGACTTTGCATGCCGGAAATTGCGGCGATGGGCTCTTTGGAGCGACTCGATGTGATGCTCAACGACGCGCTCTATGGAATCTTGTTCCGTGATATCAATATGAAGCGTACAATGGTTGACCAATATTTCTCACGAATCATCAACGGTTTTGCGGGCGTTATCATCAATACCGGTGAGGACAACTACCTGACAACGGCAGACGCTTTTGAAGAAGCTCATACCGTGTTGGCATCACAATTCATCAATGAGCAATTCGCACTCGTAGCGGGATTGCCGGAAGAACAGATGGGATTGGGTCATGCTTTTGAGATGGACCCGGAGCTTAAAAACGGTTTTGTCTATGAATTGGCACAGGCGCAGATGGCGAGAGAAATTTTCCCCAAAGCGCCGCTCAAATACATGCCGCCGACAAAATTTATGACGGGCGACATTTTCAAGGGTCATATTCAAGATACATTGTTCAACATGGTAACGATTATGACGGGACAAAAATTGCATTTGCTCGGAATGTTGACCGAAGCGATTCACACGCCTTTTATGTCCGACCGTGCGCTTTCGATTGCCAACGCGCAATATATCTTCAACAATATGGAAGATTTAGGCGAAGAGTTGGAATTCAAAAAAGACGGTATCATGCAGCAACGCGCGAACAAAGTATTGAGCGATGCGAATGCGCTGCTCAAAGAAATTGAGAAAAACGGATTGTTTACCACTTTGGAAAAAGGAATTTTCGGGGGCGTGAAGCGACCGATTGACGGGGGTAAAGGTCTCAGCGGCGTAATTGTAAAAGACAGCAAATACTACAATCCATTTATTGATTTGATGCTACATTCCAAGGAGGTGTAACTATGGGTTCAGGACTATATTCAATGGATGCAAAAGATTTTGATAAGGATTTGGATTTAACCAAACTCAAGCCTTATGGCGATACGATGAATGACGGAAAAGTTCAGCTCAGCTTTACACTTCCGGTTGCCGATTGCGAAAAATCCATCGAAGCGGCGAAAGAGTTGGCGAAGAAGATGGGATTGGAAGAGCCGTCGGTCGTTCATCATCACGCGTTGGACAAAGAGTTTACATTCTTTGTCGTGTACGGAAGTTTGACTCATACGGTAAATTACGACGACATTGTGGTACAGAGTATCGATGTGGATGTGATGGATATGCACGAGGTTGATGAATATATCAAACAAAATATCAAACGCAAAATCGTCGTGGTCGGTGCAAGTACCGGAACGGACGCGCATACGGTAGGCATCGATGCGATTATGAATATGAAAGGTTATGCGGGTCACTACGGTTTGGAGCGCTATGAGATGATTGAAGCATACAATCTGGGCAGCCAGGTGCCGAATGAAGAATTCATCAAAAAAGCCAAAGAGTTGAAAGCTGATGTATTGTTGGTTTCTCAAACCGTAACACAAAAAAATGTGCATATTCAAAACCTGACCGAATTGGTGGAGCTGATTGAAGCCGAGGGAATTCGTGAAGATATCGTATTGCTTTGCGGCGGGCCGCGTATCACGCATGAGCTTGCCAAAGAGCTTGGCTACGATGCGGGATTCGGACCGGGAAAATATGCGGACGATGTAGCAAGCTTTGCCGTTACCGAAATGTATAATAAGGCACAATAGCTGAAAGTAACGGTCATAAGTATTTTGAAGTCCTGTAGGAGTTCAAAATACCTCAATCAGATAAGCGATTCAAATAGGAAAAAATGAAAAAATCCCAGTCGGAAGCGATTGGGATTTTAGATTACAATATTTTTGTTGCAAAAAGATTTTTGAGCGAAATCGCATTTTAAATTAGCGAATTTTGCTCATTTCCTTCAATTCGGCAATGCACTCCTGAACATTGACGGGAACAAAGCTCTCGTCTTCCTGTTTATTATTGAAATAGTCGATAATCGGTCGGTAGCCGAATTTTTCTTCTCCGCGCTTAATATAAATCGTGCTGTTCGGCGATAGTACACCATAGGCAAGGTCCGCCAATATTTCTTCCAACATTTGTGCATAAGAATAAGGTGCTGACATAATTTCTCCTTCCATAACTAAGAATTCTAACTGTTATTATTATTGAACAATAATAACTCGTACTTGTCAACTGATTTTTAATATTTATTTCAAAAAGCTTGCGTGAGAATAAAAAATTTGAGTTAGAAAGGAATAATAAAGTGTTGAGGAGGAAGAGAAAAAATATATCGCAGAAATATTATATAAAGGAAGAAACACATTCCATAACGCGAAAGCTATTCTTTCAGCCAATCTCCAATCGCAATTCTCAATTGAAATCGCAAAAAAAGGACCGACAATTGTCAGTCCATGAATTCTTAGCATCCGCCGGAGCATCCGGAACATCCGCCGCCCGCTTTAACTGTCGGTTCAACATAAATTCCTCTTTGACCATCCTGATCAAAAAACTTAACCTCAAAATCTCCGAATTCGTCAACGAGACCTTTTTCCACGATAAATGTGAAGTCGTCCACATCCACCGCAATATCATCGTCTGCCTTTTCGTCGATGGAAAGGTTAAATTGCGGACCGCCTCAACCAACGCCCGAAACAAATAGGCGAACTGTTCTTTCAGCGATTTCTCGTTCTTCGAGAATGCTTTTCAGTTCCGCTAATGCATCTTTATTTACATTTATGCTCATAAAATTCTCCTTCTTATAAAATTTTTCTATAGCAATTATAACCTATTATTATTACTTTGTAAAGATACTATACCGAATCACTCGGAATTCTTTTTTAAAATCTTTTTTGAAGTTATTGTCAAAGGGGATTTTTTTGTTAATCAAATTGTTGATTTTGCGTGATTTGTTCTGTTTACATTTCATCGTAGGTATGATAGGATAGTATAGGAAATATTATTGTAGAGAGAGAAAAGTATGAGCAAAAATAAGATGAAATATGACAATACCAGTATCAGCTCGCTCAAGGGGCCGGATCGAGTAAGACTTCGACCGAGTGTTATTTTCGGATCGGACGGAATCGACGGTTGCCGGCATACGATGTTTGAGATTTTGTCCAACTCCATTGACGAATTTCGAGCGGGTTACGGAAGTGAGATTACGGTGATTCGTCATGCGGATGATTCGATTACCATTAAAGATAGAGGGCGAGGAATTCCGCTCGACTTCAATCCGGTTGAGAATCGATTCAATTATGAATTGGTTTTTGAAGAACTCTACGCAGGGGGAAAATATTCCGCTGATGAAACTTATGAGTATTCATTGGGTCTGAACGGATTGGGACTTTGTGCCACACAATATGCATCGGAGTATATGGATGTAAAAGTTCAAAGGGATGATTTTTTGTATGAGCTTCACTTTGAAAAAGGATTTAATATCGGCGGATTGCAAAAGTCGCCTGCGCAGAACAAACAAACTTTTACGGAAATCACATTCAAGCCGGATATTGAAGTTTTTACCGATATCGATATTCCGCTTGAATTTTATATGGATACGATAAAAAAGCAAGCCATCGTCAATAAGAATCTGAAATTCGTCTTGACGGATGAAAGAAGCGGCGAGCGATTCGATTTTCTGTACGAAAACGGGATTATGGACTATATTCAAGAGGCGACTGCCGGCGATGAGCTGATGCCGCCGCAAATTTTTGAGTTGGAGGCGAAAGGTCGCGACCGCGAGGACAAGCCGGAGTATCGACTCAAGGCGGAATTTGCTTTTGCTTTTACAAAAGCGACTTCGGTGATCGAATATTACCATAACTCCAGTTATTTGGAATACGGCGGCTCTCCGGACAAGGCGGTCAAGACGGCATTTGTTTATGCGATTGACAGTCAGCTCAAGTATTTTAACAAGTATCAGAAAAACGAGAAGAAGGTTTCCTTTGTCGATATCCAAGAGAGCTTGGTGATTATCGTCAATTCCTTTTCGACACAGACTTCTTATGAGAATCAGACCAAGAAGGCGGTCAACAATCGTTTCATTCAAGAAGCGCTGACGGATTTTATAAAAGAAAAACTCAAGATTTATTTTATAGAAAACAAAGAGGTTGCGGAAAAAATTCTCAATCAGATTTTGGTCAATAAGCGCTCGCGAGAGAATGCGGAGAAGACGAGACAGGCGCTCAAAGGAAAGTTGTCGGGCACCGTCGATGCGACGAATCGTATCAAAAAATTTGTCGATTGCCGCTCCAAAGATGTGAGCAAGCGAGAGCTCTATATCGTGGAGGGAGATTCGGCGCTCGGCGCTTGTAAACTTGCTCGCGATGCGGAGTTTCAGGCCATCATTCCGATTCGCGGAAAGATATTGAACTGTTTGAAGGCCGACCTCAACAAAGTGTTCAGCTCCGAAATCATCGTGGATATCATCAAGGTGCTGGGTACGGGCATCGAAGTTGAGAGCAAATATGCCAAAGACCTGAGCAAATTTGATATCGACAATCTGCGCTGGAGCAAGGTAATTATCTGTACCGATGCCGATGTGGACGGTTTTCAGATACGCACGCTGTTGCTCACACTGTTTTACAAATTGACGCCGACTCTTATCAATCAAGGTAAAATCTTCATTGCCGAGTCGCCGCTTTATGAAATTGAAACGAAGAAGAGCAGCTATTTTGCATACAATGACAATGAGAAAAATCTGATTGTCAACAAGATAAAATCCGAGTACAAGATTCATCGCTCCAAAGGACTCGGGGAGAACGACCCGCAGATGCTTTGGAAAACCACTATGAGTCCGGAGACGAGACGATTGGTGAAGGTCACGCCGACCGATGAGGAGAGTACGAAAGATACCTTTGAGGTATTGTTGGGGGATGATATAAAAAACAGAAAGGAATTTATCGAGGAATTTGGTTCATATTATATGAATCAGATTGATGAATTATAATTATGAACACATCAAAGAATATCGTTGATACACTCAAAGACAACTATATGCCCTATGCGATGAGTGTTATCGTGTCGAGAGCGATTCCGCAGATTGACGGTTTCAAGCCTTCGCATCGGAAGTTGCTCTACACGATGTATAAGATGAATCTGATAAAATCCGGCAAGACAAAATCCGCGAATGTCGTCGGACAGACCATGAAACTCAATCCGCATGGCGATATACCGATTTATGAAACCATGGTGCGAATGACGAAGAACAACGAATCCCTGCTCTATCCCTATGTGGATTCGAAGGGAAACTTCGGGAAAAATTATTCGCGCGATATGAAATATGCGGCTTCGCGATATACTGAAGTCAAGTTGATGGAAATTTGTGAAGAACTTTTTTCGGACATCGACAAAAATACCGTCGAATTTGTCGACAACTACGATGCTTCGATGAAGGAGCCGACTTTGCTTCCGTCCAAATTTCCGAACATCCTTATCAATGCGAACAAAGGAATCGCGGTCGGTATGGCAAGCTCCATTCCAAGCTTCAATATGAAAGAAATGCTGGAGTACACGATTGCCTACTTGGATAATCCGACCGTCAATCCGCAAGACTATATCATTGCACCGGATTTTCCGACGGGCGCGGAATTGATACTCGACCGGGAAGAAATGCGCGAGATTTTGGAATCGGGAAGAGGAAGTTTTCGCATGCGCGGAAAATATCGCGTAGACAAAAAGCATGGCTTGATTGAGATTTACGAAATTCCATATACGACGACACTTGAGGCAATCATTGAAAAAGTGGTGGAGATGATGAAGGCGGGCAAGGTCAAAGAAATTTTGGATATTCGAGATGAGACGGATTTGCAGGGACTCAAAATTGCGATTGATTATCGCAAATCGCAGGATCCGCATGAGCTCATGCTCAAATTGTTCAAAAACACGACTTTGGAAGATTCCTTCTCCTGCAACTTCAATGTGCTTATCGGCAATCAGCCGATGGTGCTCGGCGTTCCGGGAATTATCGGACATTGGGTGGATTTCCGTCGGGATGTGCTTCAGAAGCGAACTCGCTTTGACATCGAAAAGAAATCCGAAAAACTCAATTTGCTGCTCGGGCTCAAAGCGGTGCTCGTCGATATCGACAAGGTTATCAAAATCATTCGCGGAACGGAGAAGGAAAAAGATGTCGTTCCGACGCTGATGGAAGTGTTTTCGCTCAATCAGGAGCAGGCGGAATACATTGCCGAAATCAAATTGCGCAATCTCAACAAAGAATATATTTTGAAACGCTTGGAAGAAATTGAAAAACTGCAGGCGGAAATCGAGCAGGGCAACAAGTTTTTGCAAAGTGAAAAGTTGCAGAACAAAGAAATGATAAACGAGCTTCGTTTGATTATCAAAAAATATGATACGGGCAGAAAAACGAGCATTCTTGAAAAAGACGAAGTGCAGTATCATGACGGCGACGAAAAAATCGAAGAATTCCCGGTCAATATTTTTGTAACCAAGCACGGTTATTTCAAAAAAATCACCGAGCTCTCGCTCAAGCGCAGCAATGAACAAAAGCTTAAAGACGATGATGAGATGTTGGATATCTTTGTCGCGAACAATTCGGATACGATTTGGTTCATCACCGACAAATTCAATCTCTATCAGATGAGATTGCATGAGATGGATGAAACCAAAGCGTCGAATCTCGGGCTGTATTTGCCGAGTGCGATGGGTTTTGACAAAGACGAAAATATTCTTCGAACGGTAAATCCGAATTCCGATTTTAAAATGATAATCAATGTTTTTGAAAACGGAAAGGTTGCCAAAATCGATTTGGATGCCTACAAAACCAAAGGCTTCCGCAAAAAATTACAAAATGCGTATAGCGACAAATCCAAATTGGTCGATACATTCCCGCTGGCGGAGGACAAAGAAATTGTTCTGCTCACCGATGCGGATTCCTATTTGCGATTTGACACTTCGCTTATCAATACGGTTTCGTCGAGAACTTCGCAAGGAGTTCAGGTGGTTCGGTTGGCAAAAAACAGCAAAGTGATTGCCGTCACCGAAACGGACGATGAAAAATATGCAAGCAAAGCCGTAAAAATTCCAAAATCACCCAAGAAACAAGCCATCCAGCTTGAAATATAAGAAAAAGGAGTAACGAATGGACAAGGAAAAAATACAACTTCATGCAAGAAATATCCGAATGAATGCACTCAAGATGATTGCAAAAGCAGGTTCGGGTCACCCGGGAGGCTCGCTTTCCATCGCGGATATTTTGTCGGTGCTTTACTTTGACAAAATGAATATAGACCCGCAAAATCCGCAAATGGAAAATCGTGACCGATTGGTATTATCCAAAGGTCATGCGGCGCCTGGACTGTATGCCGCTCTTTATGAAAAAGGCTATTTCAACGAAGAGGAAATGCAAAATCTTCGACAAGTGAATTCGATGTTGCAGGGTCATCCGGATATGAAGGGCACTCCGGGTGTCGATATGACAACCGGCTCGCTCGGTCAAGGTCTTTCCGCGGCGGTCGGAATGGCACTTGGTGCGAAGTATAAGAAATCCGATTTGACGGTTTATGCAATCATCGGAGACGGGGAAGTACAGGAAGGACAGATTTGGGAAGCGGCCATGTCAGCAGCACATTATAAACTCAACAATCTGATTGTATATTTAGACCACAACGGTTTGCAAATCGACGGAAAGAACGAAGATGTCATGGGCATCGAGCCGATTGGTGAAAAATTTGCGGCATTCGGATGGGATGTTGTAACCATCGACGGACATGATGTGGAGCAAATCAGCAATGCGGTGGACAATGCGAAAAAATCCGCGAGCAAACCGACCCTTATTCATGCCAAGACGGTAAAAGGCAAAGGGGTTTCATTTATGGAAAATCAGTATGGATGGCATGGAGTTGCTCCAAAACCGGAAGAACTGGAAGCGGCACTAAAAGAATTGGAGAAGTAGAATGAAGAAAGCAACGAGAGAAGCCTATGGCATAGCATTAGCGGAACTGGGTAAAACAAATGACAAGATTGTAGCACTGGATGCTGACCTTTCCAAGTCAACCAAGAGTGCGGATTTTCAAAAAGAATTTCCGGAGCGTTTTTTCAATGTCGGAATCGCCGAGCAAAATATGATGGGAATGGCGGCGGGAATGTCCATGGTCGGATTGATTCCTTTTGCTTCCACATTCGCAATGTTTGCAACCGGCAGAGCTTTTGAGCAGGTGCGAAACTCCATCGCGTATCCGAAAGCGAATGTAAAAATCGTCGGCAGCCATTCCGGACTTACCGTCGGAGAGGATGGGGCAACCCATCAGGCGCTGGAAGATATCGCATTGATGAGAAGCATTCCGAACATGGTGGTCATCGTACCGAGTGACGCAACGGAAACGACGGCGGCAATCAAAGCGGCGGCGGAGCATTACGGACCGGTCTATATTCGAACCGGACGAATGGCGGTTGAAGATGTGCATCCGAACGGAGTGGATTTCAAAATCGGTCGCGGAGAAGTGCTTGCGGATGGAAAAGATGTAGCGATTATCGCAACCGGAATCGGCGTAAAGATGGCGCTCGATGCAGCCGAAGAATTGAAAAAAGACGGCATGAACGCACGAGTCATCAACCTATCCACTATCAAGCCGATTGATGAAGAGTTGATTATAAAAGCGGCAAAAGAATGCGGCAAAATCGTAACGGTGGAAGAGCACAATATCATCGGAGGACTCGGCTCGGCAGTGGCGGAAGTCGTATCCCAAAGCCATCCGGTCATTGTGCGACGAGTGGGCGTTCGTGACCAATTCGGACAATCCGGAAAGCCGAACGATTTGCTTGAGAATTACGGATTGAATAAAGAAGCTGTAATTCAAGCGGCGAAAAAATAAGGTAAAGAGGTAGTTATGGTAACGATTCAATTTTCAAAAGTGAGAGATGGGGCGATTATACCGAGCAAGCGCGATGAAGATGCGGGATATGATATCTATGCATGCTTCAACGAATCGTATTTGATTATCAATTCTCATCAGACGGTCAAGGTGCCCACCGGTATTGCGAGCAGCTTTTCCGCGGACTTTTGCATGATACTCAAAGAGAGAGGTTCCACCGGCACGATGGGAATCGGACAACGCTCGGGCGTAATTGACAGCGGCTATCGAAACGAATGGCTTATTCCGGTGACCAACCACAACGACAGACCGGTTATCATCATCAAAGAAGACCACAAAAACAGCGAAGAATATCAAGCCTTCAAAAGACAGAACGACTTTATAGAATACAGCTATGAAAAAGCGCTCTGTCAGGCATTGCTCGTTCCGGTACCGCGTTCAAAAGCGGTTGAAGTCAGCTATGAAGAATTGTTGGAGAATAAATCCGAAAGAATGCTGAACGGATTCGGCAGCACGAACAAGTAAAACGAATTTTTTACACATCCGTTTTCTGTTTTCTCAAAACAAACGACAATAAGCTGATGAAAAGAATCCGAAAGAAAGCGGACTTAGAATAAAAGATAAAGCGACCTTTAAAAGTCAGATTATAAATCGGCGACTGGGTCGCTTTTTTATGCCTTATCGCAAGTTGATTTGATACGAATACACAATCCCTTCGCTCATATCTCGTCAACCCATGTATGTGACCTACCGAGATTTTCATCGCTTTGCTTGAAAATCGGGCTAGATCTAGAACCTCACCGTCCCGCGGTTTCATTGGAACAAAAATTTATTTTGTAATCATTTTATTGGATTTAGTATTATCGACATTTTGCGTTGTAAAAATGCGACGCAAATGCAACGCAAAAGTTTTCGTTGCAAAATCAAATTTGTTTTACTAGAATAAAAGTGGAAGAAGGTGAGTGAATGAGCAAACGCGAAAGTAAAAGTTTAGAGTTTAAATCGGATATTTCAAACTCATTTCTAAAAACGGTTTCGGCCTATGCAAATTACGGAATGGGAAAAATAATTTTCGGAATTGATGATAGTGGAGAAACCATAGGCTTGAAGGAGTTGCAGGAAAATTGTTTATCGATTGAGAATAAAATCAACGACAATATCAAACCGTTGCCCAAATATATTTTAAGCATGGATAAAAAGAGTAAGACGATAACCCTCGAAGTATCGGAAGGGATGTATAAACCGTATTTATACAAAAATGAAGCATATAAAAGAAACGATACATCCACAATCGAAGTGGATAGGTTGGAATACAATCGTCTGGTGTTGGAAGGTGCGAATCAAAACTATGAAGAACTTCCGTCAGCAAATCAAAATCTGACATTTTCCTCTTTAGAGTCTCAGTTGAAGGAGAAGTTCGGCATTGAAAAAGTGACGATGGATATTTTTAAAACATTGGAGCTTTTTTCGGAAAAGAACGGATATAATCGCGCAGCGGAAATTTTAGCGGATAACAATTCGATTGAAGGACTGGATATTGTTCGCTTCGGCAAAAATATGGATGAGTTTTTAGAGCGGGAAACGATGCAAGGTTCTATTTTGGAGCAATACGAAAAGGCGATTGCATTATATAAAAAAAATTATCAGTATGAAATAATCGATGGAGCTCGGCGACAACCAAGAGAAAAAATTCCTGAGAAGGCTTTTCGAGAAGCAGTTGCTAATGCGATTGTCCATTGGACTTGGGATACGAAAGCGCATATTCGAATCCTAATGCACGAAGATAAAATCGAAATCATTTCTCCGGGTGGATTGATGAGCGGTATTTCGGAAGAAGAGTATTTGAAGGGGCAGATTTCATTGCTTAGAAATCCAATTTTGGCAAATGTGTTTTTCAGGTTGAGATATATTGAAAAATTCGGGACGGGTATTCGTCGCATCAACTATTCTTATGAAAACAGCATTATCAAGCCGGAATATCAAGTGTATGAGAACTCGATTACAATTATTTTACCGTTGTTTGATGAAGAAAAAGAAGTGTTGAGCGCTGAGGAAAAAGTGATATTTGATTTGTTGAACGGAAGAAGTTTGACACGAGCCGAAATTCAGACGCAGAGCCGGATGAATAAGGACAAGGTGATTCGTATCTTGAATAATTTGATTGAAAAGAATACGATTCAGCGAATCGGCACTGGACGAGGGACGAAATATAAAAAAATATAGAGAACGATGATGTGAGCCTGAAAAGTTAGAGTTTTTGCGTAGCAGAGATATGAATGCTACGCTATTTTTATGCGGTTAAAGGACAATCTCGATTAAGAAATATTATTATGCAATAGGGATGTAAAATAGAAAATTCACGATTGCTTTGCAAATTTAGGTTTAATCTTAGAAATAAAAAGATACTTTGTTAATCGTTCATGCGTATTTCAACTCAAAACCATTCTCCCAATATCCGATTTACCATTCAAATGATTATTGTTTTTCGATAAAAAAATATTGCTTTTCACTAATGGTTGTGTTATATTGAGCAAAGGAGGATATTCAAATGAGTCAGAAAGAACTTTCAAGATGGTTAAAAGGCTTGGTGGCGGTTTCCGCAATTTTGGGACTGATGTTATGCTTCGGACTGGCACCGACCGTGGGCTCGGATTTGGCGGAAGAGAATCCGAATTTAGCATTTATGTTTTGGCCATGCCTTATTTTTATCTGGGTGGCTTGCGTACCCGTCTATATGGCATTGTATCAGGCTTGGTTGATATTTACGAATATCGGAGAAGACAATTCTTTTTGCGAAGAAAATGTACTGCGTCTTAAAAAAGTCAGTCGTCTCTCCATCATCGTAGTGATTTGGTACTCCTTTGCAGCAGCTTTTTTGTTGCTGATGAAAATGGCGAATCTACTTATTTTTATGGTAATTTTTATAATTTTATTTGCATCGATTTTTGTGGCGACATCCTCGGCGGTTCTTTCGCACCTGGTGAACAAAGCGGTCGAGTTGCAAAAAGAAAATGATTTGACGATATAGGGGGTTGGCATGGCAATCAAAGTCAACTTGGATGTTATGATGGCAATCCGAAAAATGTCGGTCACCGAGCTTTCAGAGCGAGTGGGCATTACGATGGCGAATATGTCGATTTTAAAAAACGGAAAGGCAAAGGCGATTCGTTTTTCAACGCTTGAAAAGATTTGTGAGGCACTCGATTGCCAAGTAGGTGACATCATCGTCTATGAAAAAGACGAAGAAAAGTAAAAGGATGGTAAATATGACAAGTGTGGTTATTGTTGCGGCGGGCAGAGGAACGCGGATGAAGTACAATCCGCATGTGAGCAAGCAACATATTGATATACTCGGCAAATCGGTCGTTCTTCGAACGATTGAAAAATTTGTCGAAAATGATTTAATCGACGAAATCATTTTGGTCATTATCAAGGAAGAAGAAAAGTATTTTAAAGAAAATGTGTTGAATAAAATTCAAACGAGCAAACCGATCAAGTTGGTCTATGGCGGAGCGGAGCGAGTGGATTCCAGCTACAACGGAATTTTAGCGACGGATGAGCGCGCGGATGTCGTGCTGATTCATGACGGAGTGCGCCCTTTTGTCAAAGAAACCGAAATTCGTGCGGTGATTGAAGCGGTCAGAGAAAAAGGAGCGGCGGTGCTGGCGGTGAAGTCCAAAGATACCATCAAGATTGCGCCGAAGAATGTGATTGAGCACACACCGGATCGAGAGCATTTGTATCTCATTCAGACGCCGCAGGGTTTTGGACGCAAAACATTGATTGAAGCATACGAGCATTTAAAAATGCAATGTGATTTTATGCCGACGGATGATGCGTCAGTAGTTGAAAAATACGGAAAGCCGGTGCATATTGTCGAAGGTAGCTATGAAAATATAAAGATAACGACGGTATCGGATATTATTTTGGCGGAAGCTTTGCTGAGAGCGGAGGGCGAATGTTTAGAGTAGGAATCGGTTATGATGTGCATCGTTTTGCACAAGAACGCAAATTGATTATCGGCGGTGTGGATATTCCTTATGACAAAGGCTTGTTAGGGCATTCGGATGCGGATGTGCTGTTGCATGCGATTATGGATGCGATTTTGGGAGCGATGGGGCTTGGCGATATCGGTCGGCATTTTCCGGATAATGATATGGCGTTTAAGGATATCAGCTCGCGCGTTTTGCTCAAAAGAGTGGCGGAGCTTTTGTCGGAAAAAGGATATGCCGTTGAAAATATCGACGGAGTGATTATTGCGCAGGCGCCGAAAATGTTGCCCTATGCCGAAGAGATGAAACAAAATATCGCGGAGGATTTGGGCATTTCACTTGAGCAGGTCAATGTCAAAGCGACTACGACCGAGCGATTGGGATTCGAAGGTCGTGAGGAAGGAATTTCATCGCAGGCGGTTGTGCTCTTGAAGAAATTACAGAGTGAGTAGGAAGCCCGTTTTGAAATCCGAAATGAGAATTAACATCCGGAATTGAATTACAAAATCAAAATCGAGATTATAGCTTCAAAACCGGAATTATAATTTGAGTCGGCAATCTGAAATGAAAATCGAAATCTAAAATCGAATTGCAAAACCAAGATTAGAAATCAAAAATACAAACCTAAATTGCAATAGCAAATGCATATTTTGTAGAAAAAATTGAAAAGCACTAAATTCAACACATGGAACGGGTACTTGCAGAACAGAATTTAGTCGGATGCCGTCAAGACCAAAAGAGAAACGAGTCTTGATGGCAT
>JBGZSM010000091.1:0-13052 GCA_041853585.1 Filifactoraceae bacterium | reverse complement strand
TGAAGCTCGGTTTGAAGAGATGGACAAGAAATTCGAGGCCATGGGATGCTAAATTCGAAGCTCGGTTCGAAGATATGGACAAGAAATTCGAGGCCATGGATGCCAAATTCGAAGCTCGGTTCGAAGAGATGGACAAGAAATTCGAGGCCATGGATGCCAAATTCGAAGCTCGGTTTGAAGAGATGGACAAGAAATTCGAAGCTCGGTTTAATCGTATTGAAGCGGACATTAAAGAAATGAAAATAGATATCCGTACGCTAAGCGCGGATGTGAACACGCTTTTTGATGTGACCCGAAGCATCACCAATAAACATGACCAAAGAATTACGACAATAGAAAAGCAGTTAAAAATAGTTTAGGGTTGGTATACCAACCCTTTTGTTTTACCTATTTTCCAAACTTTTATACATGACGATGCCGCCGGCAACCGCCACATTGAGCGATTCGGCTTGCCCCCGCATCGGAATATGGATTTTTTCATCCGCCAAATTCGAAATCTCCGCTTGAATTCCATTCGCCTCATTCCCGAGAACAATCATATATTTACATCCATAATCCACCTTGGAATAATCCTTGGATTTTTTATCGAGCATCGTACAAAAAATTTTTATTCCTTTTGATTTCATATATTCCATTTCATCTGTGGAAAGCGACATAATCGGCAGATAAAAATTCGCTCCCATTGAAGCACGATTGACCTTTTCCGAGAAAATATCGACCGTTCCCTTCGTGTAAAAGAGCGCATCAAAACCCGCCGATTCCGCCGTACGAATAATGGTCCCTACATTGCCGGGGTCTTGAATTCCGTCCAACAGAATCATGCGACAATCGTCGTCACCGAGAACCTCTTCAAAATTCGATTTCGGTTTTTCAAAAATGGCCAAAATTCCCTGCGGATTCATCGTGTCCGCTATATTTGAAAATAATTTTTCAGGCAGCATATAGCTTCTGTCCGGATATTTTTCATAAAGGGCTTTGCAACTTTCATCGGAAGAAAAATAATTCTTCTCAAAAAAAATCATCTGTGGCTCTTTGCCATAATCGATAACCTGCAATACGACTCGCAGTCCTTCCACGATGGATTGATTGAACTCTTCCCGGTATTTTTTTTGTTTAAGTTTTTGTAGCAATTTTACCTTCGTATTTTCTTTGGATTCTATCTTATTCATCTTCTTACTCATATAATTTATCGATATGTTTCAGTTTTCGATGCTCGCTGACGACAACCAGAGTGTCACTCTTGTGGATTCGCTCATCTCCGGATGGCGTAATATTAATTTTCTTTTTATTTTTAATCGCGATGACATTGAGCCCGTGTTTTTCACGCAGTCGAAGCTCAATCAACGATTTTCCTATCCAATCCTCCGCCACATTGATTTCAACAATCGAATAATTGCTGTTCAAATCGATGATGTCCAACACATTTTTGGATGTCAGACGATTGGCAAGCCATTCCCCCATATCTCGCTCAGGATACACGATTTGGTCGGCTCCGATTTTACTCAGCATCTTGCCCTGCAAATCATTTTTCGCCTTACAGATGATATACGGCACACCGATTTCTTTGAGCAAAAGCGTTGCAATAATCGAAGACTCCATGCTCTCCGTAAGCGAAACGATGGCAACATCATAATTGCTCACGCCCAAAGAGCGCAGTGCCTGCTCATCCGTCGCATCGCATTGTACCGCATGACTCACATTGTCGGCAATCTCTTCCACCGTATTCATATCGCTGTCGACCGCCAACACATCGTGACCCAAATCGTAAAGAGTCTTAGCCACCGATTTGCCGAAGCGACCACAGCCTATCACTACATAACTTTCTTTCATACTTTCTCCTTATAATAAAACGCGTCCTTCAGGTAGTCTGAAATGCTCGCTTGTTTCTTTTCCTGCGATTGCCAATACGATGGTGAGCGCTCCCACTCGGCCGGCAAACATCAGTGAAATCAAAATGATTTTTGACATCGCTGTAACAGCTCCGGTGATTCCCGTACTGAGGCCCACCGTTCCGAAAGCCGACACCACCTCATAAAAAATATCTAAAAATTGAATTTGCGGATTCTCAATACTGATTACCAAGGTCGATACCAAGATGGTAACAAAAGCAATGAGCATAATCGCCATCGCTTTGTTGACTACATCATAACTGATTCTTCTGCCGAAAGCCTGCACATCCGATTTACGAACATAGGCGGCGGTCGCCAAAAACACTACCGCCAGCGAAGTCGTTTTGACCCCGCCCGCCGTCGATGCCGGTGAGCCTCCGACAAACATCAGTAGAATTGTCAAGAACTTGCTGCTCTCCATCATCCCGCCCTGGTCAATCGAGTTAAAGCCCGCCGTTCTGGTCGTAACCGATTGGAACATACTCGCCAACAGCTTATGGAACAACCCCAACTCACCCATCGTCGCCGGATTATTTTTCTCAAGTACAAAAAAAACGAGCGTTCCCGTCACAATTAACAAGGAACTTATCAGCAAAACCAATTTGGAATGCAAACTGATTCTTTTCAGATTGTTTCGATTTGACATCAAATCATACATAACCGCAAAACCGATTCCACCGAATATGATGAGCAAAGAGATGATGACATTGACGATTACACTTTTTTGATAGCCCATCAGCGATTGCCCATTTCCGAAAATATCAAATCCCGCATTACAAAATGCGGAGATGGAATGAAAAATTGAAAAAAGGCTTCCTTTCCAAAATCCGAATTGTGGAATCCATTTGAGTGAAAGAAAAAAAGCGCCCATAGCTTCAATTATAAATGCCGATATAAAAATCTTTTTAGCAAAACGAACGATTCCCTGCACTTTTTCCTGTCCGAGCGATTCCTGAATCAGCAATCGACTGTGAATTCCGATTCGCTTACCCGCCAATATACTCCCCACCGTCGCAATGGTCATAAATCCGAGTCCCCCGATTTGAATCAGCGAAATAATAACCACTTTACCGAAGGCGGACCAATAAGTTCCCGTATCGACCACCGCCAATCCCGTAACACAAACCGCCGATGTCGATGTAAAAAAAGCCTCCAAAAATCCCGTTGTCTGTCTGCTTGCCGAAGAAATAGGCAACATCAAAAGCAATGCTCCGACAAAAATAATGGCAAGAAAACCCAAAGTGATGATTTTAGGTGGCGAAAATTTTATATTCATATCTATCCTTTCCCGCTGTCATTTTCTGAATTGCTGAAATCCGTCTGAGAACTGAATCCGTTTCCAAAACAATCATGAATCTTCGCTTGCTCATCCCGATTTTAGATAAAGCGCTCGAAAACACATCAATTACAATAAATATCCTCTTTGATGGAATTAAATTTTGCCTCACCGATTCCTTCCACATCCAGCAGCTGTGAAATATTTTTAAACGCACCGTTTTTCTCCCGATGCTTAACAATTCGCTCGGCAAGCACTTCTCCAATTCCGCTGAGCTTTTGCAATTCCTCCTTGCTCGCGGAATTGATATTGACCTTCCCGTCATTCTCGGATGCCTGACCCGATGTTTGCGTTCCGTCATTCTTATGGATAATCAATTCCTCACCGACTTTGGGGATCACATATTGACTCCCGTCGACAAGCACCTGTGCCAAATTGATTCCTTTCGCATCGGCATGCTCGGTAAAACCGCCTGCCTCCTCCACCGCCTCATACAATCGGCTTCCCTTAGGTATTTTAACGACGGCCGGATTCTTCACTTCTCCGATGATATGTACAACAATCTCTTCCGATTTTTTCACTTCCTGATTGCTGTACGGAATCTCACCCGTCTCAGTTTGCTCCGGCGGCAAAGATTTCGGAATCTCATAACGCTTATTTTTCAGATAAAGCTGATTCATAGTCATAAGCATAAGTAAAACGAGCGAAACAATCGCCGTATTCTTCAAATTTTTCTTGTTATACGAAAGTTTTGAGCCCATAACTCCCCCCATTCTTCTAATATATACTAGCATACAAAAAGCAATGGCACAACCTTTCACAATAAAATTCAGTAAGACAAAGAATCCGGATGAAAAATTTTAAATGCTTCTTGATTCAAAAATTCTTAAAAAGTCATCTCGTTTTGTTCAAGAAAAATGATCCATATAAAATCGCTTATCAAAACCGGGTATTCGTTGAGTGATTCGAGAACAGAAAGAACAGATTTTTTATATCAAACGAGAGCAATTCTGCAAATCGACTTCAGAAATCGGAATCTAAAATTTCAAATTCCGCTTCCAATAAAAGTAAATTGAAATATAATTTAGGTTTAATCCTTATTTTTCAATCTCTTTTTTACAAAGCCGAAAAAAAATCCGTAAAAATATTGATATAAAAAATAAAATTTGTCGTTGACCCCTTTATTTTTTTGCGATTTTCTGTTTTAATATATATAATACCTAAATATAATGTCGGAGGTAATCAAAATGGTTAAGTTACATGTAGGAGCTCCCGGCTCCGGTAAAACAAAAGTCATGATTCAAATGGCAAACGAATCTGCTCAAACAGCAAAAGGAGAGATTGTTTTTGTAGATATTGCGGATAAGCATTCTTCAATGCTGGATAGAAAAATTCGTCTCGTTTATACGGATGAATTCAAAATTGATACTATATCTTCACTCTATGGTTTGCTCTGCGGAATGGTCAGCGCAAATCGTGACATCGAGCGTATTTATGTCGACGGTCTGGACAAGATTGTCGCTGCGAAAATCGATGACGACATCGTGGAATTCTGTAATTTATTAGAAATTTTTTCAAAGAACAATGATTTGGATTTAATTTTCTCCGCAAGCATTGAAGACCCGGCTTTACTAAAGCAACTTGAAAAATTCCAATAAGAACAGCTCAGTGAAAATAAATAGGTAGCATGGCTACCTATTTTTGCATTGGTTTAAAAACAGATAGGACAAATGAAAACAATGAACAAATCAGTCGAACAAATTAAAATTATAAACAGCAAAAAAATATTTCATTTTACCGACATAGAAGGCGTTGATCTGTGGATGACGAGCGCAGACAGTCTAAGTGCCGACATTTCAGATGATGAAAAGAGCAATGAGCTCCAAAATCTTTATCAACATTTTCATATCGAAAAGTCAAAAGTCTATTCCGGATACCAAGTGCACAGCGACAACATCGCCATTGTTGATTCCGAAATAACGAGCGAAAATGCATTCTACGGTTATGAATATACCTGTACCGACGGATTGATTACCGAGCAACCCGGTGTTTGGCTCATTACAAAATTTGCGGATTGTACGCCCGTCGTTCTCTACGATCCGAAGAAAAAAATTCTTGCCAATCTTCACTCGGGTTGGCGCGGCACACAGCAAAAAATTGTGCCCAAAGCAATCGAAACAATGATTCATCGCTACGATGCCGATCCGAAAGAGATACTCGTCTTTGTCGGACCAGCCATTTCAAAAGATAATTTTGAAGTGCAGGATGATTTGATAAAAGAGTTTAATCAGAGTCATGGTGATATTTCAGCCTATCTGACAAAAAAAGAGAACGGACGCTATCTCTTTGACATGCGCTCCCTCCTGCTCAACGATTTGTTGTCTTGCGGAATCGCTCAAAGCAATATTTTTTCGAGCGACTTGGACACCTATTCCAATCCGATGCTTCACTCCTACCGACGAGACGGAAAAAAATCCGGTCGCATGCTGCTCTTTGCAGCAATGAAATAAAATCTCTATAGCTTGTCAAAGTCGGTACATAGAACCGACCACAAGCGATAGATTTTTTTTGCGCCAATTATAAAAAACGATGGGGTTATCCATGCTTTACTTTTTCAATCCGATTTTATAAAACGGCTTAAGTTTTTATTTATGCATTTCGATATAGTAGCAGAACATTCTACTTCGGATAATTTCTTTATTCATGTGGAATTTTATTTTAATCCGCCTTTTTTCATAAGGCCATTTTAACATAGAAAGGATTCGGAGAAATGCAATCTATCAAACGAAGGCTGTTAATCGCCTTTACTTCCATCATTTTAATCTTGACCATCAGCATCGGCCTGTTCACTCTCATTACGGTCAACAAGCAGACTCTTCGTGATGTTCGCATGAATATGAATGCCAACACAAAGCATCAAGCGAGCTATGTTCATGCTCGAATCGAGGCGCAATTCCATTATATCGGCGCGCTTGCTCAAAATTCCATCATACTCGACCCGGACATTCCTTTTGAGAAAAAAGTACAATTTTTTGACGAAGAAGGAAAACGCACCGGCTATTTGGGTTTCGGCTATATCGATTCCGCCGGACAGGCCAAAGTATTTAACGAAAAACAGGAAACCTTTGATGCCAATTCGCGCGAATATTACAAGCAGGCGATGAGCGGAAAGCTCGCCGTTTCGGATTTAATCATCAGCAAGGTTACAGGAAAACCCGTTATCATTGTAGCGAGTCCCGTTTATCAAAACGGAAAGGTTGTCGGTGTATTCTATGGAAGATTGACCGGAACAACCTTGAGTGAAATTGCGACTCAAATGAAATATAAGGAGAGCGGCGAAGCTTTCATTATTGATAAAAAGGGAGCGATTATCGGACATCGAAATTTTGACTTAGTTTTGGAAGCCGTCAATCCGATTGAGCTGATGAAGACGGACAGCTCTTATCAGTCATTCGGCGAGCTGGCTCAAAAGATGAGTGAGGGAAATTCCGGCGATGGTGAATTTGTCATCGACGATATTAAAAAGATTGCCAGCTACCATCCCATTGAATCGACTCCTTGGAGTATTGCATTCACCGTAGATAAATCGGAAATTCAATCTGAAACCCGAGCACTTGAAAAAGTATTCTTATTCATTACGCTGCTTTCTACAATTGTAGGCTCCGTAATTACTTATATCATCAGCAGCCGAATTGCAAATCCGATACAAACAATTACCGTCGCCGCACAGGAGATTGCAAACGGCAACCTCGATGTGGCATTAGATATTCAAAGTAAAGACGAAGTCGGCAAATTGGCGGATGCTTTTAAGCAAACCATCCTGCAATTATCCGAATATCAAAGCTATATCGATGAGATCTCGGGGGCATTATCCGAAATCGCCGACGGGAATCTGCAAGTTACACTTCATAAGGATTACCAAGGCGGCTTTAAAAAACTCAAAGACAATATGGAGCAAGTAGTCAACGAGCTCAGTTTGATTCTAAAACAAATCGCCTCAACCGCAAGCCAAGTGAACAACGGTTCGGAGCAAGTCGCTGTTGGGGCACAGGCACTTTCACATGGTGCAACGGTACAGGCGAGCTCCATTGAAGAGCTTTCCGCGTCCATCAACGAGATTACGGCGCAGGTGCGAAAAAATGCGGATGATGCACAGAGCGCTCACGCCATGACCGGCAAAGCAACGGATGACCTTCGAAACAGCAATATGGAAATGAAAAATATGATTTCTGCGATGGAGCAAATAACACATCGCACAAAAGAAATTTCGAAAATCATTCATATCATCGACGATATTGCATTCCAAACCAATATTCTTGCACTCAACGCGTCCGTTGAGGCGGCTCGAGCAGGTGCAGCCGGCAAAGGATTTGCCGTAGTTGCCGATGAAGTTCGCAGTCTTGCAGAAAAATCCGCCGAAGCGGCTAAGAATACGGCAAGGTTGATTGAAGAAACGATTCAATCCGTTCAACAAGGCTCTCAAATTGCCGACAGCACGGCTCACATTCTTAACCAAAGCGCAGAAAACATTTCCATGATCGCTTCTTTGGTAAACAATATTTCGGATGCTTCTCAGAGTCAGGCAGCCGGCATCGTGCAAATCAACCAAGGCGTCGGATAGATTTCTTCCGTCGTGCAAACCAATGCGGCAACTGCGGAGCAAAGTGCGGCATCCAGTCAGGAATTGTCGAGTCAATCGGCTATTTTAAATCAGGCAATTGCAAAATTCAAATTAAAAAATTAGTTTTCTAGTCCAAGATAGAAGCTATGATTGAGAAATCCACTTGCAATCTCTCTCTGCTTGGCGAAAATGAAATACAACGGTTTTGCAATCAAAAAAACCGACCTGTCGGAGCTTTCGAAACAATAGAAAGTCCCTCGGTCGGTTTTTTATTGAAAAACGAAAACAAAAATAAATTTGATTCAATAACATTTTCCGATGAAAATCATCAAAAGAAATTCCGCATTAAAGCAGGCAAATTCGTTTCCGAAACTTCATCGCTTTCGCTTTCAAATTTGAACTCCATTTAACACTTATCAAATGTGCCGGCATTTTTTAGATTTTATTATATCGCTCGAGTGTATTTTTTCAACCACTCCGCTTCCTCTGCCGGAAGATGCGGCGACAATTTTTCAAAGGTTGTTTTATGATACCAATTGAGATATTCTTTTTCCTCATCGTTTAGCATCTCCGGAATAATCGCATCCAAGTCGATCGGTGAGAAAGTCACGACCTCAAATTCCATAAATTGTCCGTATTTGTTTTCTTCTGCTTTTCGAGTCACCAATTCATTCTCGATACGAATACCATGCGAGCCGTCTTCATAGACGCCCGGCTCATTGGTCGTTACCATACCTTCTTCCAAAACTTCGCTGTCGAAACGATCCGCCACCACTCGCCAGCGGAAACCGTTCGGGGCCTCATGCACATTCAAGATATAGCCGATACCATGTCCGGTTCCCGACAAATAATCGATTCCTTGTTTCCACAATGCCCCGCGCGCCAAGATATCCAAATTGTATCCGCGGCATCCGTAAAGAAATTTTGCCATAGACAGATTGATAACGCCTCTAAGAACCAAAGTATAATCACGCTTGAGCTTTTCGCTTACTTCGCCTACCGCATAAGTTCTCGTAATGTCGGTCGTTCCGTCGTTATACTGACCGCCTGAGTCAATGAGGAAAAGTTCTCCCGCCTTGATTTTCGCATTGCTCGTTTCACTTGCCGAATAATGCATCATCGCCGCATTCGCTCCGAAGGCTGAAATCGTGTGGAAGCTCGGCTGGAAAAATCCCTCCTGCTCGCGACGAAATGCTTCCATCTGTTCTTCCGCCATCAACTCGGTCAACTGCATTTTGTCATAATTGTTCTTGAGCCAATACATGAATCGAGTCACCGCCACACCGTCTTTGATATGCGCATTTCGAATATTGTCAAGCTCCACATTGTTCTTGATTGCCTTCATCATAATCGTCGGATTGGTCGCAAAAACCTTGTGCACATTCTCGGACAAATTGTTCAGCAGCAAATAATTCAATCGACCCTTGTCGACAAGCACCGAGCCTTTGATATCTTTTACAAATTCATAAATATCGTTGTACGGGCGAATCTGCACCGAAACGGAGTCGAACATGGATTTCATTTCCGTACTCAATTTATTTTCGTCGATGAACAGGTAGCCGTCGTTTTCTCTGATGATGGTATAAGCGAGCACGACCGGACAATATGCCACATCGTCGCCGCGCATATTGTAAAGCCATGCGATATCATCCAAAGTTGCCAAAATATGAGTCTGCGCTCCGTTCTCTTTCATTTTTTCACGCACGCGAGCGATTTTGGATGCACAATCCTCGCCCGTCGTTTTAATATCGAGCGAAAAAGCTTTCTTTTGTGAAAGCGGCGGACGATTTTCCCAAACTTCACCGACCAAATCATAGGCAGCTTCGATACTTGCGTTTTTCGGCTTCAATTTTTCCGCATAAGATTCTCCGCTCTGCGCAGACATCACACGACCGTCAAAACCGAGCTTTCCGCCCTCAGGCATATTTTCATAGATATAGTCAATCATTTTCTGTGTCTGTGCAAGACCGTCTCGGAACAATTCAATGCCACTGTCCTTAAGCTCATTTTCCGCCTGCAAAAAATATCTGCCGTCCGTCCAAAGTCCCGCCTTGTCCGCCGTCACGACCAAAGTTCCCGCCGAGCCGGTAAAACCGGACATGAATGCTCTCGCCATAAAAAATTCGCCCACATACTCGCTCTGATGAAAATCCGCCGACGGAACGATATACATATCCATTCCTTTCGCTTTCATACATTCTCTCAATTTTGACAATCTCTGTCTAATCTCCATAGTATTTCCTCTCTTATTCTTCTATATTTTGTTGAGCAACCATAACCGAGATCGCTTGCGGAACAACTTTTGCGCGAATCGGCAACTCCGGTCCTCGCTCGCCGTCCAGTGAAATCGGCATCTGCTCATCACATTCAATCAAAAAGTCTTTTCCTTTAATCACCACGACATTTTCCAGCTCGGTGACATCTTCGCCCTTGGCAATCGTTCCGACGAGCGAAAGATTCTCAAATGCGCTTGCTTCCTTGATAAGCACGAGCTCCATTACGCCATCGCTCATGTCCGCATCGTTGACAAAATTGTCAAAGTTGCCAACCGCACTTCCGTTGACGATTACAAAAACGACGATTCGCTCCTGATATACTTTGCCGTCAACCGTCACTTTGATGTCATAGCTCTTGACATTGGTCAAATCCGCCAACGGTTTGATATAATATGCCAAACCGCCGAGCACGGATTTGAGTTTTTTATCGGTTTCAAAACTCGTATCGATAAAATTACCGCCCGCCAAAGAGGTTAGAAAAATCATCTTTTCATTGACCAAGCCGATGTCAAATTTCTCCAGCATTCCTTGATATGCATCAATAATAATCTGTCTCGCCTGCTCCTCGCTCGTAATCGACTTTGTATCCTCAATATTTCGTGTGAAATTGTTGCTCGTTCCCATTCCCAATGCCATAAAAGGTTTGTCCACTTTATAGTGAAGCATTGAGGCGATGACCTGACCGATTGTACCGTCGCCGCCGGACCCGACTATAAAATCCGCATCCGTCTTTTGCACATATTCAATCAAATCCTCATCCTTATCGATTCGATACAATTCCAAAATCACTCCGAGCTGTTTAAAACTCTCCACAATATAATCCAGATTCTGAGATAAAAATTGACTTCCCGATTTCGGATTATATGCCAACAAAGCCTTTTTCATATCTTCCTCCTACAACCTCTGTGTCTGTTCCTTAAGTTTTATTATCAAATCAATCGTTCTGTCGATATCCTCCTTCGTAATGTAATAATGTGTTACAAAACGCATCAGTCCCTCTTCCGCCGGATTGATTAAAATATTTTGTTTTGCAAAAAGCTCCGGTTTGAAATAATTTGCCAATTTCTCATCCGTTATTTTGAAGAATACCATATTGATATCCAATTGACTTCTCATCACTTCAATGCCCGAGATAATTTCCAAACGCTCCGCCAAATATCTCGCATTGTCATGGTCCTCCACCAAGCGCAGACGCATCTCCTTCGCCGCAATAAAACCTGCCGCTGCAACGATTCCGACCTGACGCATTCCACCGCCCATCAGCTTGCGCTTATATCTCGCCTGCTCGATGAACGCTTTGTCGCCGACTAAAATCGAGCCGATTGGTGCACAAAGTCCTTTGGACAAACAGATGCTTGCGGAATCGACCGCGGCGAGCATTTCCTTGATGTCCGCATTGAGTGCCGTCGTCGCATTGAACAACCGCGCTCCGTCCAAGTGAATTTTCAAATCGTATTGATCCGCCAATGCTCTAAGCTCTTTCATATAATCCAAATCCACAACCGTTCCGTCTGAAAAAGCATTCTCGATGCAAATCAGCGAAGTCTTTGGATAATGAATATCCGGCTCTTTGCGAATCGCCGCTTCCACTTTGCCGAGCGGCATCTTTCCATGATTGGACGCAATCGCACGAAGCTGCACACCGGCAATAATCGCCGACGCTCCCGTCTCATGTTGAATGATATGACATTCTTCCGGCAGAATCACTTCATCCCCGCGATTACAATGAGTAAAAAGAGAAAGTTGATTGCTGAAAGTTCCACTCGGGACAAACAATCCGGCTTCTTTCCCGCAAATCTGCGCCATATAATCCTGCAAAGCGTTGACCGTCACATCGTCGCCGTAAACATCGTCGCCCACTTCGGCACGATACATCGCCTCACGCATTCTCTGCGTTGGCTTGGTTACCGTATCACTTCTAAAATCAATAATCTTCATAAATCTTCCTTTCACATACACTGCATCGATTTCTAAATCCCAAAACGATACCAATGAGCCCTTGCTCACTTCTATTTTAAATATAAAGTTTCAAATTTCAATTATTCTTGAAGCGAAATCACTTTTCGGTAAAGCAATTCAATCGCTGTTAGAGCCGCCTTTTTGCGAATCTCATTTCGCTCGCCCTGCTCCAAAAAACGAAACACTTCCACTTTGTCTCTCGTTGCAATTCCGATGAAGAACAGCCCTTTCGGATTGCCGTTAGAATCAAAATCATCAGGACCTGCAACCCCCGTTGTCGAAATTGCAAAATCCGTATTAAGTCCCTCGCGAGCTCCTTTAGCCATCTGATATGCCACCTGCTCGCTGACCGCCGAAAATTCTTTTAAATCCTTATCGCTCACCCCGAGACGCAATATCTTGGAGCGCTCGCTGTAGCAAATCATTCCTTCCAGAAAAACTCCGCTTGCGCCCGAAATATCACAAAGATACGATGCCACCATTCCGCCCGTCAACGATTCGGCGGTGACAAGCGTCTTCTTTTTCTCGAGCAGTAATTCAATGAGCCGCTTAGAAAAATTTTTTTCTCCCATCGATTACACCATCACGACCCGAGGTCGCCCTTTTCTATTATCATTCTAACATAAATATATCTGCTCTGCTATCATAAAACAAAAAAACTTCCTTTATAATAGAAAATCATTACAAAGGAAGTTTTTAAAGATTTAGTTTTGCTCCGATGGCACTTGTTTCCAATATTTTATAAATCCTGATTTTTATAAAAAACCTAAGCTACAATATCAAATTGTACACTTTGATAAAATCAAGTTCGCTCCACTTAAATAACTGAATGCACTCGATCTAAAAACTCATCAAACAGCTCCTTCAGAGTTGCATAAGCTAAAGATTTTCTTGACAGAACATTCATTTCTTTCTTGTATGCATTGACCAATATTACCAAATCACAATAAAAAGCAATAATAAATCGTCATGCCGATTAGTGCCATAAAAAACAGCACTGTGTTTGAAAAAAACAATCTCTTCTGTATCCT
>JBGZSM010000090.1:0-29044 GCA_041853585.1 Filifactoraceae bacterium | reverse complement strand
CGATGGAGAGCCATGGATATTCGATCGTAAAATTGGAACACAAATCTTACTGCACGCAATCGGCAAAGCCGGAAAAGATAAGATTTGCTAAACCATTTGGAGCTTGTCAATAGAAAAACTCCACAACAACTTGACACGAACTGTTTTGTCCAAGAAATTGACTTTTTGTCCAAAAAGAAGTAAAATTGGACGCAAAAGAATCCGTAAGATAAAAAAATTCAGCTATAATTGTCGAATATAAGAGTACAGGAGAACAGGAATTTCTATGAATACGATGCAAAATCTTATAATACTAAAAGGGGAAGATAAAACGAAGGCAGTTACTTACTGTGCTTATAATCACAAAACCAAAAAATATGATGTGCGTTTTGATGGTATAACCGTCTATCATTATTTTCCATCCAATGTTCGTTATCTTAGGAATCCTGAAATTATACAGCCACAAAACTTTCAGGTTTTGAATCGTGGGAAAGAACTATATAATATAGAAGCGATTCGCATTTTTCGAGACGGCAGCGAATCCTATTGGAAGGTTTTTTTCAAAGGCGGAGAGGAACGCATTTTTACTCAAAACGAACTGGAAATCAGCGAATCCTGCTTGAGCAACCCCAAAGCAAAGAATGTGTTTACATACCTAAAAGAAATAGCCGCACTCAGCGATATCCAAGATCCGAACAGCGGCGAAATTTTGTTACGCAAAAGATATGAGGACATTGTATTTGTCGGAAAGGAACTTGTCTTAGCGAAATATTTGGAAGGAGCGGGACTTGACTCAAAAAATAAAAATGAATTTGTGCCGATTTTTCCTTTCGGCTGCAATGCCAGTCAATATCAAGCAGTCAAAAATGCGATGGAAAATCAGATGAGCATTATTCAGGGGCCACCTGGAACGGGAAAGACACAGACGATTTTAAATATCCTTGCCAATATTTTGTTGCTTGGGAAAAATGTGCAGGTCGTATCCAACAACAATTCAGCGATTGAGAATATCTATGAAAAATTAGCTTCGCCTGAGTATCAATTGGAATTTATCGTAGCCACTCTTGGAAAATCGGAAAATAAAAAGGCATTTATCCAAAATCAAACGGGTCAATATCCCGATTTTACAAATTGGAAAATGAATAATGATGCCGAAATTTCCTTGAGATCCATTCGACATAAATCGTTATTGCTTCAAAAAATTTTTGAAAAAGAAGAAAGAGCCGCCCGACTCAGACAGGAGATAGCTGTTGGCGAAACGGAGTGGAAATATTTCAAAAAACATTTTGAGAATCTTAATTTGGATGAGGATGACGATTTTATTAAGCCAAAAATTTCTTCTAAAAAAATATTGCAATTGGAAAGTCGATATAGGGACTATTTGGAGAAAAACAAACCGATGGGGCTGCTTTTCAAAATCAAAAATATGATTCAATTTGGGATTACAGATTGGAGATTTTATAAACAAGAATCGTCGGAGTTGCTGACTTTGCTTCAAAATTATTTTTACAAGACCAAAATTCGAGAGCTGAACAATGAACTAAAAGAAATTCAGAATTTCCTTGCGACAAACAAGGGGAATCTGATTCATGAGATGCAGGAAGAGTCGATGAGAGTTCTCAAAGATACTTTGTCAAAAAGATATAATGGAAAATCCGAGCGGATGGTGTTTTCGCAAGAGCAGCTTTGGAAGGATTCAAAAAGTGTATTGAACGAGTATCCCGTCGTGTTGAGTACGACTTTTTCATCAAAAAGCAGTTTGGGCAAAAATGTGGTATTCGATTATCTGATAATGGATGAGGCATCGCAGGTGGATGTTGCTACGGGAGCTCTTTCTTTGTCGAGTGCAAAAAATTGCGTCATCGTAGGCGATAAGAAGCAGCTGCCCAATGTTATCACTACTCCGATGAGAGAGGCATCAGAAAGAATATACGATAATTTTCAGATTGGAGAAGGCTATCGTTTCAACAAAAGTTTTTTGCAGTCGATGTCGGAAGTAATCCCAAATATTCCGCAGACTTTACTCAGAGAGCATTATCGATGTCATCCGAAAATCATCAATTTTTGCAATCAGAAATTTTATGACGGAGAACTTGTCATCATGACCGAGGATAAAGATGAGAAGAATGTTTTGATGGCTGTAAAATCCGTCAAAGGCAATCATGCAAGAGGGCATTACAGTCAACGACAAATCGACATTATCATGCATGAAATTATTCCGAGCTACATTGCGGACCAAGAGAAAATGGGAATTATTGCGCCGTACAGGGAGCAGGTAAAAGCGCTCAAAAGGACATTTGACAATCCGGATATATCAACGGTGCACAAGTTTCAAGGTCGAGAAAAAGACAGTATTATTATTTCAACAGTTGACGATGTTATCAGCGACTTTGTTGATGACCCTTATCTGCTCAATGTGGCGGTGTCGCGGGCGAAAAAGCAATTGATTGTCGTGATTTCAGGGAATGAGCAGGAGAAAGAAAGCAATTTGGGCGATTTGGTCGGCTACATTGAATACAATAACTTTGTTTTACTCGACAGCAAAGTGACTTCGGTTTTTGACTATCTTTACAAACAATACAAAGAGGCGCGAAAAAAATATTTTCAATTACACAAAAGAAGATTGGTTCACGACTCGGAGAATTTTGTGTATGATTTGATTGAGGAAACTCTAAAAATGGATCAATTCCAATCGCTGGGAGTTGCCAATCATTATCTGATGAAATTGCTGATTGATACTTCCTTGCTCGAAGGGAGAGAAAGGGAATACACAACCGATCCGAGAACACATGTTGATTTTTTGATTCATAATAAAGTGACAAAGAAACCGGTGTTGGTAATCGAGGTAGATGGATATGCTTTTCACAAAATCGGAACAAAGCAAGCGCAGAGAGATATGTTGAAGGATCAAATTTTGGAGCAAAATGGGCTTCCGTTGCTGCGATTATCAACGGTCGGCAGTTGGGAAAAAGAGAGAATTGTCCGGAAGCTTAACGAGCTGCTCGGCTTTGAACAGCCCATAATAATGTAAAAAAAGCTGAATTTGCTATATAAGAACACATTTTTTTGATATAATATTTTTGTATGTTTATGATATACTGCAATAAAATTAGGAAATCATACTAGAATATCAGAACTTGGGGCTTAGCAGAAAGATAAAGCCGGATGATGACTTTTTTGAAATAATGGGTGTTTTTTTCTCTACCCGTTACATGGGTATTTTTTTGAGTAATGCAAATCAAGGCTGCATTCATGGAGACCAAAAATTAAATTTGATGATTTCGAGACATCATAACACAGTATGCAGGAAAAGTTGTTCCCAACAGGAGAAAATTTACGAAAAAGTAAAATAAGCTCAAAACTGTAAATGCGATATTCAAATATGGAAGGAGAGTTCACTATTGAACGAAAATGTTATTATCAATGGAAACTCCATTGAAGAAATGAATAAAATGAAGCCCGAAAGTGTGGATTTGATCTTTGCGGATCCGCCGTATTGGATGCGGGTTGAAGGTGTACTAAAAAGGGTCGAAGGAACGGATTTCGACGGTTGTGATGACGAGTGGGATCAGTTTGAATCGCTACAAGATTATGAAGAATTTACAAAGCAATGGCTGCAAGCATGCTACAGAATACTAAAGCCCAATGGTTCCATTTGGGTAATTGGAGGTATGCAATGTATTTATACAATCGGTTCAATAATGCAGAACATCGGATTTTGGCTGATAAATGATGTGGTCTGGCATAAAAAGAATCCAACGCCTAATTTTATGGGCACAAGATTGAATAACAGTCACGAAACGCTTATTTGGGCAACGAAAACAAAAAAGTCCAGGTATACATTCAATTATAAAACTGCGAAAGAACTTAATCTCGATACGGTAACGGAGGAAGAATTTGCCAAAGGAACTCGCAAACAGCTGGGCTCTGTTTGGAGAATGGCGGTATGTGCCGGAAATGAAAGAATTAAAAATGAAGACGGAAACAAGCTTCACAGCACACAGAAACCGCTAGAAATGCTTGAAAGAATTGTTGCTATATCATCAAAAATGGGAGATGTCGTTTTAGATCCGTTCGGCGGCACGATGACAACAGCGGCAGCGGCAAAAAAACTTGGAAGAAAGTATATTATGATAGAGCGTGAAGCGGAATATTGTAAATACGGTGAAAAACGACTTGCTGAAATTGAATTCGAGGATAGTCCCGTGGCGAGGGCTGATTTTGATAAAAAACCGATAAAAGTTTCGGTTTCGGAGATGATTGAGGCGGGAGTTTTTGTCGAAGGCGAAAGCTTTTACTTTAGAGCAGGTGAATCGATGGCAACTCTTCAAAGCGATGGAAAGCTTAAATACAATGGCGAGATAATGGATATGCATTCCTGCGCGGCGGTTGCCAGAGGCGTAAAAGCAAACCGATTAAACGGTTTTGACTATTGGTATGTTATGCGAGAAGATGAAAGAGTATCCATTGCGGATGTGCGAGATAAATATCGGGAAAGTAAGAAATAAATACTTCGAATGCTAAGAATGGTCGGCATCATGCCGGCCATTTTTTAAATATCATTCATATTAAATGGAATGAGCTCTTTCAGACTGAAGTGATAGTTGACAACGACCCCTCGATGCTGCCCGTTGACTACATCACCCTTACCGCTTGCTCTCCTGTAGCGGCGAGCATCGCGATAGTGATTGTAAATTTTCTGTAGAATATCGGAGCGCTGATAGAAATACAGATGTTGTGTATTTGGAACAATACAAGGTCTTTCGCTAAGCACCCACAATATGTAGACCGGAACGGTTTCGTTTTCGGCAACTTCGAAATATCGCAACAGGTCGGATAAGTTAAGCGCCATAGTTTCGGATGGCACAAGATTGCTGTTTGGAAGAAGTTGAGAAACTTTCATAAATGAGCGTCGCTGCGCTTTTACTTCAATATAGCATCGGATGGGTCCGTTTTCATATTCATAGACTTCAATGTCGGGATAACCATCTCGCTCTGTTTTTTTCGCAAAGAAACCGAAATTCATTATTTCTTGAATCAATTGATTTTCAAAATGCGCCGAGTATTCGACATCATTACGGAATTGATAGACACCAAGACTTTTCCCATCACAACGATTTTTACAGGCAGAACAATCAAATCGATATGGCATGTTTATGCACCCCCTTTTAAATATTATATCATTATTTTGCGGGATGTGAAACTATAAGTAAGTTATTTATGTAAGTAGATGAAATTAATGACAACAAAAACCCAATTGTTGCATTCGAAATGGAAATCGAGTGTAGAAACAGGGATGGCAATTGAGTTTAGGAATCAGAATTTGAATTTTGAGTAGAAATCAAAGATAAAACTAAAAATGTGGTTTGTGGAATCATAGCTAAGATGTTATTTGAATACGGTCAGTCCTGATTCTAAGTTTGAATTAAAATTGGCAATTTACTGCGACTTGCTCTTTTCATATGTTTTTTGATTTGACGCCTTCCAAGGAATCTTTTGCTCGAGGCTAAATGTCGTTCTCATATTGTTTTATCAGGATCGTTATCTCCACCTTCATACTTTTGCAATGAATTTTAACAAAAATCAAGTCATTTTGTTCAATATGCTTGGTGGTAGGACATATTGCGAAATGTTATACTTGTGTTAAGAATAGTTGCGAAGGCGGTGTTTGTATGAGAAAATATTATATCGACAATATCAAATGGATGACGGTTGTGCTGGTCGTGATATTTCATGTGTTCTATTATTTCAACTCCAATGATGTGGGTGGAGCCGGTTATTTTTATGAGCATCAGCCTTGGGATATCATCCAATATTTTTTGTATCCTTGGTTTATGGCATTATTGTTTGTTGTTGCCGGGATGAATGCGCAGAGTGCACTCGGCAAATATCCGAAAGCATTTGTCAGGCTGCGAACGAGAAAATTGCTTGTTCCTTCTACTATCGGGCTGTTTGTTTTTCAATGGATTCAAGGATATTTGAACATATTGAGTGGAGGAGGATTCAACGATATAAAATCGCTGCCGATTTTTATAAAATACATTATCATGGCGTTGAGTGGAATCGGTGTTCTTTGGTTTTTGCAACTTCTGTGGCTATACAGCATGATTTTGTTGCTCGTTATAAAAATCGAACAAGGGAGATTGCGTGAGCTTTGCGGGAAAATGCCGCCATGGATGATTTTGCTGCTTGGAATTGGATTTTGGCTTTCTGCACAGGTTTTGAATGCGCCGCTGATTACAGTTTATAAGTTCGGCATCTATGGTTTTTCATTTTTCTTGGGATATTTTGTCTTCTCGAATGAGTCAATTATCAATTCGTTAAGCGCATGGGCAATACCGCTGGTACTGTCATCGGCAATATTTGGGATTTTATTTTCTAGCATTTATTTTGACAAAAATTATGCGCAGATGCCGGTTTTCGGCTCGCCGCTTGCGATGGCATTTTCTTACACAAGTATTTTGGCGGTGCTCGGAGCGATGAAAAGATGGGGCGATAAAAAGAACGGATTTACGATGTGGATGTCAAAAAAATCTTGGGGATTATATATCTTTCATTATCTCGGAATATCGGCGGTTGGTTATTTGCTGTATATTTACAGACCGTTGCCGGTTTGGGCAATTTATATCGTCACGGATTTGTCGGCTTTTCTAATCGGCTTTGTGCTATATGAAATCATGAGTCGCATTCCTATCGTTCGATGGGCGGTGCTTGGGTTGAAGAAGGAGGAGATATGTTCAAAGACAACATAGCGGCACTTCGCAAACGGAAAAATTTTTCTCAAGAGCAATTGGCGGAGAAAATCGGCGTGAGCAGGCAGACTCTCTCCAAATATGAAACGGGAGAATCTCTTCCGGATATTGATAAATGTCGATTGATTGCAGAAGTGTTCGGCGTTTCGATGGATGAATTGGTCAACTATGACAGCGAGAAATCTTTCGGCTTGACGATTCCGCCGAAAGGAAAGCATGTGTTCGGGATGGTCAAGGTCGGCGATAAAGGTCAGATTATCATACCGGCAAAGGCGCGAAAAATTTTTGACATCAAACCCGGAGATAATTTGATTTTGCTCGGCGATGAAGGAAACGGAATCGCGATAATAAAAGAAGAAGGGCTGCTCGATTTATTGCAGAGCGCTCAAACAATTAAAGAATGAGATAGAGGCTTCCAAAATAAAAGGAAGCTTCTTTGCTGCGCTGCAATTGATGAAATTCGCCTTGGGTAAAAAATCAAGTCTTATACTAAACCATGGATGAAATAATAATTGTTCCGTTCCGATGGAACGGCGCAACGGTGGGGACACCGTTCCCTACAAAGCGGAAAGCATAGAACGGTTATTCAAAATACAAATTGTTGACAACTATTCTTTCTAGTAGAGATTAGTCTTGGTGAAAAGTTGCAGAACAATAAAATGAAGAATTCGTCCTATATTAGAATAGTATTGATAAAAAATCGGACTGGCAACTGGACAAAATAAGTATACTATAGTAATCTAAAAGAGAACTCTGCCTCTGTAGTTTTCGGAGGACGGGTTGAAATTGAAACTGCTGACGCGCTTGACAAACAGAAATTTTATCCCATGTCGGGTACGGGGTCGGCGAATTGAAAAATAAATGGAATAATGGAGGTTTATATGTTGTTTTTACAGTATCCAAAGTGTTCGACTTGCAAGAAGGCAAAAAATTGGTTGGATGAACACAAAATAAAATATACCGAGCGACATATCGTGGAGGAGAAGCCTTCTTACGACGAACTTAAAAAATGGTTGAAGCAAAGCGGTTTACCGTTGAAAAAATTTTTTAATACGAGCGGATTGTTGTATAAAGAAATGCAATTGAAGGACAAGTTGCCGACGATGAGTGAGGAGGAGCAACTGCATTTGCTTGCGAGCAACGGAATGCTTGTCAAACGCCCGCTCGTTATTGACGGAAAGAAAGTGTTGGTCGGATTTAAAGAAGAAGAGTGGTTGGAGCTGAAGAAATAAGATTCGGCAAAGAGAAGGAGTCTTTGGATTATGATAAAATTTTTGGATAGAAAAAATACTTTTTCTAAAAAATGGGATATTCCAAGCGCAGCGGACGACGCCTTGGGACTTTGGATAGCGGATATGGATTTTCAATGTCCGAGCTGTGTGCTCGATGCGCTTGCGGAGTTCAACAATTTCGGCATCTACGGATATTATGACATCAAAGAAAGCTACTACGATGCATTTATCAATTGGCAGAAAAACAATCACGATGCGCAGGTCAGACGAGAATGGATTCATTTTTCTCCGGGCGTCGTGCCGGCGCTTTATTGGATTGTCGATGCATTTACGAAAGAAAATGAATCGGTGATGCTGAGCTCGCCGGTATATTTTCCGTTTTTCGGCGCAATCAAGGACAACAAGAGAAATCTCGTGGTGCACAAATTGAGCCAAAGTTCGTCGGGCTATCAATTTGATTTGGCGGATTTTGAAAAACAGATTGTGAGCAATAATGTCAAATTATATATTTTCTGCAATCCGCACAATCCGATTGGAAAAGTGTGGGAAGAGGAAATGATTTTGAAAATGATGGATATCTGTAAGAAGCATCAGGTGAAAATCATTTCGGATGAAATTCATCAGGACTTCACCTATGGCAATCATGTGCACAAGAGCATGATTCGATATTGGGAGCGCTATGACGAAATTTTTGTTCTCACATCGGGCGGAAAATCTTTCAACATCGCGACATTCAAAAATGCCTTCGTGGTGATTCCGAAAAAAGAAAATTTTGAGCGCTACGATGAAAAGGTCAAACGCGTTCATTTTGATATGGGAAATATTATGGGCTATCTCGGAACAGAGGCGGCGTATCGGGAAGGAAAGCCTTGGCTTGATGAGGTCAAATCGCTCATCTATGACAATTATCTCTACATCAAGAACGCATTGCAGAGTTATCCGGAGCTTGTGATTACAAACCTTGAAGGAACTTATTTGCTTTGGATTAAGCTGGAGAAGGCGGTTGCGCCGGCGGAAGTGTCCGCGTTTTTGAAAAACGAATGCCGAATTGCAATCAATGACGGAGAATGGTTCGGAGGAACGGATTATCAAGGCTATTTCCGCGTGAATTTGGCAACCTCAAGAGAAGTTATTGCGGAATTTGTCAAGCGAATGAGCGAGGCTTTGGATAAGAGAAGGAATTAGTTGGCGATGCCGAGGTCGAATGAAAATTTGGCTCTCAGCATTTTCGGTTCAATTTGGAATTTGTATTGAGCTTGTCGAAATTCTATGAAATAATTTGAATGCAAATGAAGAAATGTTACAAAGGAGAAAAACTTGCTGGAACTAATCAACTTGCCGCTCGATGATGAACTGATTGAGCAGTACGGCGGCATCGTCGGAATCAATCAGCTCTTGGAGCAAACCGGCTGTCATTCGGTGGAATGGATATGGGGCGGACGAGCGGTGCATAGCGAATTGCCGAAGTCGATGACGCGCGGCTATCATCTGACCTTCTTTTCCGATTGGCTGGATTTTTATAGAGGCGACGAAGAGAGGCTCAAAGCAAAGTTCGGTGATGAAAAAACGATCGAGACGATTTACGGGAGCTTGGACAAAAATATCCTGCTCCAAAAATATAGAGAGGATTTGGCGAGGGCAATTGAGCTCGGCAGCCAATATGTCGTCTTTCACATTTCGGATGTGTCGATTGAAGAAGGATATTCCTATGAACGGGAGCATTCGGACGAGGAAGTGCTGGATGCATCCATTGAGCTTATCAATCGACTTTTGGAAAACTTTCCGCCGACGATTGATTTTTTGGTCGAGAATCTGTGGTGGTCGGGCTTTCGTTTTACCGAGCCGCAAAAAACCAAATATCTTTTGGACGGGATTTCCTATAAGAAAAAAGGCATTATGCTTGATACGGGGCATCTGATGAATACGAATCTCCATCTTAGAAATGAAGAGGAGGGCATCGACTACATCCTGAGAATGCTCGAGCGTCACGGCGAGTATGCGGATTATGTCAACGGATTTCATTTGAATAAATCGCTCAGCGGGGAATATGTAAAACAAACCATTGGCAAACTGCCCGTTCCGAGCGGGAATTATTTTGAGCGTTTTGCAAAGTCCTATTTGCATATTTTACAAATCGACCGGCATGAGCCTTTTACCGATAAAAAAATCGTTCAATTGCTGGAAAAAGTTCAGCCGAAATATGTGGTGCATGAGCTGAAGGGCGGCAGCTTGGAAAAAAAGGCGGAAGCGATAGCGATTCAGCGAGAAGCCATCAAGGGCTATATCCGCTCGTTGTGATTTGACGCCCCTTTTCTGAGCTGATGATTCTAATTTGATATAAAAAAGAAGCTGCTGCAGAAAAAATTTCATTCTGTAACAGCTTCTTTGGAGTGAGGTATTCCATGGGAAAGTTGAAAGTGAATTTTCATCTTAACGCTGATGCTTTGATATTTTGTTTGGAAAGATTAGCCAATTTGCTTTATCAGATTGATCATCTCAATCGCGCCGACCGCGGCTTCAAATCCTTTGTTGCCTGCCTTGCTTCCGGCACGCTCGATGGCTTGCTCGAGATTTTCTGTCGTCAAAACACCGAACATCACCGGGATGTCATTGTCGAGCGACACATGGGCGATGCCTTTGGAGACTTCGCTGCATACATAGTCGTAATGCGTGGTGGTTCCGCGAATTACCGCGCCGAGACAGAGAATGGCGTCGTACTTTTTGCTTTTTGCCATACGACTTGCAATCAGCGGAATTTCAAATGCACCCGGCACCCAAGCGACATCGATTTTGTCATCAGTGACCTCATGCCTCTTGAGTGCATCCATTGCACCGGATAATAATTTGGATGTGATGAACTCGTTAAATCTTGCTACAACGATGCCGATTCGTGCATTTTTTGCTACCAGTTTACCTTCAAAATGTTTCATTTTGTTCTCCCTTCTGAATGAGTTTCTTCCTATTATATAGCTTTTAAATCGCCCGCAAATTTTCGGGAGCGTATCGCCGTTGATATCTTTAATTGTTGTTTGCCGTGATGCTACTTTTTAAGAATATGTTTTGTCGAACTTGGTTACCAAGCGGAGATTTTTAATTCGAATGAATTTGCTATCCGATGGCGATATCGAGTAAATGGCCCATCTTCGTTTTCTTGGTTTGGAGATATTGTGCTGCTTGCGGTGCGGACTCCACTTGGATAGGAATGCGCTGTGAAATCGTCATGCCGTAATCTGAAAGCTGATATATCTTGCTTGGATTGTTGGTCAGCAACCGCAATGATTTTGCACCGAGGTCTCTTAAAATTTGCGCGCCGATAAAATATTCGCGCTCATCGGCTTCGAATCCGAGCTCCAAATTCGCCTCCAAAGTATCCCGACCTTGATCTTGAAGCGCATAGGCTTTGAGTTTGTTGATCAGACCGATTCCGCGTCCCTCCTGTCGCATGTAGAGCAACACACCTCGCCCTTCGCGCTCGATTTGCTGCATTGCGGATTGAAATTGCGCTTTACAATCGCATCGGAGTGAGCCGAAAACTTCACCGGTAAGACATTCCGAATGTACGCGGCATAAAAGATTTTCGCCGTCGCCGATATCGCCTTTAACCAATGCGATATGATGTTCGCCGCTCAATTTGTCGATGTAGCCGTATGCTTTAAAATCTCCGAATTCGGTCGGCATATCCACTTCGACGGAGCGCTCGATGAGTCGGTCATATTTTTTGCGATAGTTCTGTAACTCCTTGATCGTGATGAATTTCAGATTCCATTTTTTTGCAAGCTCAATCAATGCGGTTTTGCGCATCATTGTCCCGTCCTCGCTCATAATTTCGCAGCAGAGCCCGACTTCTTTCAGTCCCGCCAAACGAAGCAGGTCAACGGTCGCCTCCGTATGTCCGTTTCGCTCCAGCACGCCGTTTTTCTTTGCCATCAGCGGAAACATATGGCCCGGTTTTCGAAAATCGCTCGGTTTTGTGTCGTTACAGGCACAAGCTCTTGCGGTAAAAGCGCGTTCCTCGGCGGAGATTCCGGTCGTTGTTTCGACATGGTCGATGGATACGGTAAATGCAGTTTCGTGGTTGTCGGTATTGTGCTGAACCATTTGCGGAAGTTGTAATCGCTGACAATATTCCCGGCTCATCGGCATACAGATGAGTCCTTTGCCGTGAACCGCCATAAAATTTACATTTTCAGTTGTGGCAAACTCGCCGGCGCAGATAAAATCACCTTCGTTCTCCCGGTCTTCATCATCGGTCACCAAAATGATTTTTCCCTGTCTCAAATCTTCCAATGCTTCTTCAATCGTACTGAACTTAAACATTTTTGCTCCTTTCTAAAATCCGTTTTGCAATAAAAATTCCATTCTTATTTCGCTTTTGGACTCCGTTTTCGGAATCTGAAGCAGTTTTTCAACATATTTTCCGATGCAGTCATTCTCCAAATTGAGCGAATCGCCGATTTTTCGCTCGGACAGATTCGTATTTTCCTTCGTGTGCGGAATCACCGATACGCTAAAATCGGTGTCGCTTACCCTAGCGACCGTCAAGCTGATTCCGTCAATCGCAATCGAGCCTTTCTCAACGATATATCTCAAAATTTTTTTGTCCGCCTCGATGCGAAACCAAGTGGCATTATCATCTTTTGTGATTTCAATGATTTTTCCGATGCCGTCGATGTGACCGGAGACGATATGACCTCCGAATCGCGAATTGGCAGCCATCGAACGCTCGAGATTTATGCGACTGCCGATGGCGATTTTGGCAAATGAAGTGCGATTCATCGTCTCGTGCATCATGTCGGCGCAGAAATAATCCTTTCCGAATTCCGTAACGGTGAGACAGATTCCGTTTACGGCGATGCTGTCGCCCAAATGAATATCCGACAGAATTCTGTCGGCGCCGATACGAATTACGGCGGAATGCGTATTTTTTCGAATGGAGCGAATGACTCCGATTTCTTCAATTATTCCGGTAAACAATAGCATACCTCACTTTCTATCACGATATCTTCATCCGACAGTTCAATCTTTTGCGGTGACAACAAGATGGCTTGATTCGGATCGACAATTCCCAAATCGGCGATGGGAGATTTGGCATCTCCGCCGAAAAATTTGGGCGCGATATGCGTTTGAACCGCATTTACGATTCTGCTTTGAAGCGCGGAGGCATTCAGTTTTGTACCGCCTTCGAGCAAAATGCTGTCAATTTTCATTTCTCCCAATGTTTTCATCAGCTGTTGCAAGTCGATGCGCTTTGTGTTCTGAACAATCAGCTGACAGCCTTTGTCAATATAGCGCTGATGATTTTCGGTAGAGCAGGTAACGATGATGGTAGGATATGTCGATGCGGTTTCAACAATTTTTGAATCGATGGGCGTACGCAAATGGCTGTCGCAGATAATCCGAATCGGTTGGCGGGCATTTTCGATTCGCGCCGTCAGCATCGGGTCATCGGCAAGTACAGTTCCGACTCCGACCATAATACTCATGAAGCGATGTCGCAAACGATGGACGCGCTCGCGAGTTTTTTCGCCGGTAATCCAGCGGGATTTTCCGGATGAAGTTGCGATTTTACCGTCCATCGTCATCGCATATTTCATCAGCACGAAGGGAGTTTTGTTTTTTATGTAGTGAAAAAATATCGGATTGAGCATATCGCATTCTTCTTTTAAAAAAGAGGTAACGACTTCAATATGATGCTTGAGAAGAATTTGAATACCGACGCCCGCAACCAGCGGATTCGGGTCCGATGAGCCGATAATGACTTTCGAAATTCCGCTTTGAATAATCGCTTCGGTACATGGCGGCGTTTTTCCATGATGGCAGCATGGCTCCAAGGTGACATACATGGTTGCGTCCTTTGGAGATTTTGTGCAATTTGCCAATGCATTTCGTTCGGCATGAGGTGCGCCGAATTCCTCATGATAGCCTTCGCCGATGATTTCATTATCTTTGACAATGACACAACCCACCATCGGATTGGGATTGACTTTTCCTTCTCCGAGCTTGGCAAGTTTAATCGCTCGTCTCATGAATTTCTCTTTCATAAATCCTCCGTTACTAAAATTTTTGAAAAAGCTTTCAGCAAAATAAAAAGCCCTGAAAATCAGGGCTTGAAGATTCAAAAAAATTGTATTACAAAACAATCGTTTAAAAAACTCTTCTCTCATCCAGACTGTACTGTCGGCTTTGGAATTTCACCAAATCATGCCAAAAGGCTCGCGGGCTTTACCGCCGGTAGGGAATTGCACCCTGCCCCGAAGAATCTGTTATTGAATTATTTTTATCTTAGCATCTTTGTAAAGAGCCGTCAAGCAATTTCAGAAAATTGATTTTGCGTTGAAACTTTATAAATTGAAAAGACAGGCGAAATACAAAAGCCGAGAGCTTTAAAAATGTACGCATGGACGATGCGGATGCCGTCTTTTTATTTTAATATGAAAATGATATAATAACGGCAACAGCTTATGACTCTCGATTGAAAATGGATGTGAGAATGTCAAAAGCGACGGAGGTGCTTATGAAGGAAAAGCTGATGCCCTATATTGACTATGACGCGATTTTGCGATTTTTGCATTATCGCAAAGCGGATGTGGAATTGTCCGTCATTGAGAAGATTGACGAGGCGTTGAACATCGTCTATGAACAATCCGCTTTTTTGGAAGTGCATACAAAATATTGTGTTGAAATCAGAGATAATGTGCTGTTGCGGGATAATCGAATCTAATTGCCCTATCCGTCGCTGGTGGAATTGCTCGCACCCTGCGATGAAACTTTTATCGTCGCCTGCACTTTGGGTCATGAAATTTCGCGCCGTATCAAACTGGAGACGGCGAGCAATCCGGCGCAGGCAATCATTTTGGATTCCTGTGCGTCGATGGTGGCGGATGCTTTTGCCGCGCATATTCAATCGACCTTGGGATATACGACCAATCGATTCAGTCCGGGCTATTGTGAAGTGCCGCTATCGACCCAGCCGATTTTTGCGAAGTTGCTCGACATGGAGAGAAAAACGGGCATTCATCTGACGGCGGGCAATTTGATGGTACCCGAGAAATCCATCATCTACTTGGCGGGCGTGCTGGACAGACCGGAGACGCGAAAACAGGTCAGCTGTTTGGAATGCCGAAAGGATTGCCTATATCGAAAAACGAATTTGAACATATAAACGATTTTGATTTTGAGAAATGGGAGAAAGAATATGGAATTTAGGGATTTTATGAAGAATGACATCGTGCTTTTTGACGGCGCGATGGGAACGCAGATTCAACAATTGAAAATTCCCGCCTATTACAGTCCCGATGAATACAGTGTGCGGATGCCGGAGCAGGTTGAGAAAATTCATCTTGATTATTTACTGAGCGGCGCCGATGTTATCACGAGCAACAGTTTCGGTGCGAATGCCTACAAATGCGGAGGAAAAGAGATTTCTTTTGAGAGAATTATCGAGGCTTCGATTTCTTGTGCCCGAAATGCGCGCGAGAAATACTTGTCCGAGAATCCGTTTCGAGCAATTTTCATCGCACAAGATATCGGGCCGATCGGTGCATTGCTCAAGCCGTCCGGTCATCTGAAATGGGAAGAGGCGTACGATTTGTATAAAGCGCAGGCGATATTGGGTGAAAAACTCGGCGCGGATATTTTTTTGATTGAAACACAGACGGATTTGCGCGAGCTCAAAAGTGCAATCTTGGCATGCAAAGAAAATTCGTCACTTCCGATTATCTGCACGATGAGCTTTGAAAAAAACGGCAGAACTTTTACGGGAACGGATGTGCTGTCGATGGTGACCACTTTGGAAGGCTTGGGGGTGGAGGCTGTCGGATTCAACTGCTCTTTCGGGAGTCAATCGATGCGTCCGCTTGTGGAAAAGATTTTGCAAAATACGAATATGCCCATTCTCGTGCAACCGAATATGTCCGCCGATGGCGAAGAGGAGGAGTTGGTAGATGATTTCATAGCCAATATGAAATTTTTTGTGGAGCAAGGCGTAGGACTCATCGGCGGTTGCTGCGGCACGACGCCCGAAGTGATTGCAAGGCTTCATCAGATGCGGAAAAGAACCAAGAGCCAGCGAAAGTCGGTGACGATTCCGACGCGGATTTGTTCTTATGCGCAGACCGTTGAAATCGGAAATCGTCCCAAAATTATCGGGGAGCGAATCAATCCGTCCAACAAAAAAATCCTTCAGGAAGAATTGAGACTCGGACGATTTGATTTTGCGCTCAAAGAAGCGGTTTTGCAAACGCAGGAGGGCGCGGAAATTTTGGATGTTAATGTGGGCACGAGTTTTGCCAACGAAAGCGAATTGTTGCCGGCTTTGGTTCAGGAAATTCAAGGCATCTTGGACATTCCGCTGCAAATCGATTCGTCCTCGGCGGCTGCGATTGAAAAAGCGGTACGAATTTATAACGGCAAACCGCTCATCAATTCCGTCACCGGCAAAGAGGAGAGCCTGCAAGCAATTTTGCCCATCGTCAAAAAATACGGAGCCTGTGTATTGGGATTGGTTTTTGACGAAAACGGCATACCCGAGACGGTGGAAGGGCGAATAAAAGTTGCGCGCAAGATTTTGGAGCGGGCGATAAAAATCGGAATTCCACGAGAGAATGTGCTGATGGATGCGCTCACGCTGACCATCAGCAGCGATTCTCAAAATGCAAAACTGACGACGCGGACACTCCGTCGAATCAAAGAAGAATTAGGACTTTGCACGGTTCTCGGCGTGAGCAATATTTCTTTCGGCTTGCCTAATCGGTCTGCGGTCAATCGAGCATTTCTGCTTTCGGCATTGGAAAACGGATTGGACTTGCCCATCATCAATACAGCCGATTCGGCATTGGTTGAACTATTAGACAGCCATTTACTGCTCAGCGGAAAAGACGAGCATGCAAAAAACTATATCGAAAAATATAAACTCAAAAATGAGCGCGGGATTTTGAAAGCATCCGGGCAAATCACTTTGGAACAGGCTATTTTAGGTGGCATGGAGAGCGAGGCGCTTGCAATAATCGACGATTTGCTCCGAAAGAAACAAGCGATTGATATCGTGGATGAGAATTTGATTCCGATTTTAAATACGGTGGGCGAAAAATTTGAAAAAGGCGAGTTTTTTCTTCCGCAACTCATTCAGGCCTCCCAAAGCGTCAAAGCGGTTTTTGACAAAGTAAAAGAAAAACTCGTGCAAAAAGCGGAGACGGACAAAGGAAAGATTTTGCTGGCGACGGTGGAGCACGATGTGCACGATATCGGGAAAAATATTGTGAAGGTCGTGATGGAAAACTACGGATTTGATGTAATCGATTTGGGGAAGGATGTTCCGGCGAATCGGATTCTGGAAGTTTGCAAAGAGCGTAACATCCGTCTAATCGGATTGAGCGCGCTGATGACGACAACGGTACAATCGATGGAATCAACCATCGCGCTATTGAAAAAAGAATTGCCGGATTGCTACATCATTGCGGGTGGAGCGGTACTCAGTCCCCGATATGCTGAAAAAATCGGAGCGGATGCCTATGCCGCGCATCCTTCGGAGACGGTTCGTTTAGCAAATCAATTTTATAAGAATCTGGCAGCTGAGAATCTTTAATGAGATTCGTATTTTCAATTACAAAATCGAATGGGATTTTGTCAAAACCACATGCAAAAATTTTTATTTAATATTTTATAAAGTATCAATGCTCGAGATTTCGCAAGAATAAAATCATCGGGCGTTTTTTATATAATAAAAACATTTGAGATTTAGAAAAAATATTTTTGACAACTTAAATTATATTTGATACAATAAACAAAGTAATCTGGGAGTGATTATTTTAAACTCATGCAGAAATAATTAGAAAAGGTGGTTTAGAATGAAAGCAAATGTAATTGCAAAGTGGTTTCTCCAAAAAAATTTCGGTTTGCCGAACGGAATCGAAGAAAATTTCAAAATCAATCGCTTGCTCTATCTTGCAAATGTAATGTATTATGCAAAATATCGCGAGCTTTTGATGGACGATGATTTTCTGTGCGGCGCGGACGGCCCGTATGTTTGGGAAGACTACAAAAAGTTTCAAAACGACGACCTTCAAGAGCAAGTTGACATCATATCGAAAAATGAACAAATCAATTGGGTATTGAATGTAATCAATGTGAGCTATGTAGATTTCAGCGAAGCGGAATTTGCAGAAGAAATTGCATTGCACAATATCCTGAAAAAAAACAAAGGAGAGAAAATCAACTTTGAAGAAATGGATGAGCGCATCGTGAAGAAAATGGAGTTTCTGTTATCGCTCCACAAAGGCGACACTTTCGAAAATCTCGAAGTGCTCTATGTCAATGGTAATAAGTTTTTGTATGAAAATGATAATTTGATCATGAATGATGAAGTAATGGCATATTTGGAAAGTCTGAACAATGCCAACGAGACCTACTTCATCGAAATGATAGAGGGGGAGTTGGTGTTTAGCTAATGGATATTGTAATTTGTAAGGTAAAATACCCTAATGATCCGACCGGAAATACAACGGCGCATCAACATTTTATCGCTTACCAAAATGCAGCGAAAGATGAAGTTGTGCTGATTCCGTTCAAATCGGCATCGGGCAAAGAACGACATGTATATTATGATATAGAAAATTCAAAGGTTCGAGATAATGTAATTCTGTTCAAAGACGAAGACCAGTTGGCTTGCAATTTTAACAAGCCGACCTTTATTGACTGCAGAAATGCTTTCCGATTAAAACTGGATGAAACCGTTAATCTGGAGAGATTGTCGCATCGAGATATGCCTGCGGATTTGAAACAAGCCGTTCTGGAAAAGATTCATGAAATGAAATCTCAAAATAGACATGCGGAGCAAATGCTGGATCTTAAGATGTTCAAAAATCTCAATGTCAAAGCAGCGCTTCCGAAAAATAAACAAGTTGTGGAAATTCCCGAAAGACAGGTTCGTCGATAGGCGGAACTTTTACACGAGTCGTTTTTGATGATTGTAAAATGGGATTCTTTCCTATATAATAGAAGAAACACATATTGAGCGTGTACGCTTGTATGGCAAAAGTCTCCCCAACAAGTTGGGGAGCTTTTTTTAGGAGGAAATATGAAGAAATACGAATACAAATTTGTGAGATTTCCCGTCAAAATCGTCCGGGACTATGAGTAAAAAATAAGAGATATGCAAGAAGAGTGGAATCGCTTAGGCGAGGAAGGCTGGAAATTTTGTAAAGAGGGAAGTGGAGTCATCATTTTCATAAGAGAGGTTGTCGATGAGAGATAAGGTTCAAATACGAGAAGCGGCATTGGACGATGCGCCTAAAATGCTTGACTTTGTGAAAGCGGTGGCGATGGAGACCGACTTTTTGATATTGGATGAAGAAGATGTCTTCCCAAGCGTCGATGAGGAGCGCGCCTTTATTTTATCTTGCAAAAAAAATCCTAAGGACTGTTTGTATTTGGCGATTTGCAACAACGAGGTCGTCGGAATGGCGAATTTTAAGAGCAGCTTGAGAGTTCGGATTGCGCATCATGGAGAAATCGGGATTTCCGTTCGCAAAAAATATTGGGGAAAAGAAGTGGCGACTCGTCTGATGGCGGAGTTAATCCATTTTGCAAAGTCGATTGAAGTAGAAACCATTCATTTACTCGTTCGCTCGGACAATGAGCGCGCGATTGCCTTTTACAAAAAAATAGGATTTGAACAGGACGGGAAATTCAAAAACTATATCAAAATAGGCGATGAATATTTTGATTCCGACCACATGTCATTGTATTTATAGTTAGGAGAATTATGCAATATCAGGAAGATTGGTTGATGCGACAGATTGTAATCATCGCATCGATGTTACGCGGAATCGCTGCGGGCAGGTCGGCGAACAAGAATTCTTTTGATGAATTTGAGCAGACCAATTCACTTTCAAATACGCTATACACAAGACTGCTCGGCTTATTGGCGCAGGGCAGAATTTGCGATGCCGAAAATCTGTTGTTTGAATCGATGGACGAGGAAGATGTTTTGGAGACGGCAATTTCGTTCTACGAAAAGGTCAATGAGTTTTCAGATGAAGAATTGGCCAATCGTAATTTTTCCAGGGCTGAAATTATGAGCGGTCTGCACGAAGTATGCAAGCGATACGAAATATCCGACGATGCATTTTTTGAAATCGCAAATAAATTAAAAGAGGACGAAAAGAAATGATAAAATTGGAGAGACCGAGCGAAAAAGATGAAAAAGATTTTGTGCTGATGATGGAAAAATGGAGAGCTTTCGGCGGTCGTATCAATCCGAAGCTGTTGAGATTTTTCAACGGAGATTATGAAGCTTGGCTTGAGCGGATGCGCAAATTTTGGGACGGAATCGGCGATGGAATCTATCCGCATGAGCATTTGTTTTTTGTCAAAAAAGACAATTTGCTGATAGGCGCAACCTCGATTCGATATCATTCTACATATTGCAGCATCGCCTACGGAATCGCGCCCGAATTTCGCAATCGCGGCTATGGAAAAGAAACGCTTCGGCTGATTTTGAGCGAATCCGGGCGAATGCAGCTGAAAAAAGTGCGCATCACTTGTGATGTCGATAATGTCGCATCACAAAAAATTATCGAATCTTGCGGCGGCATTTTTGACAAAAGGGAATACAAAAAGAGCATCCTTATCAACAGCTATTGGTTGGAATTGGAATAGGAGTGGAATATGAAGAAAAAGCGACTTGGAGCGACTGTTTGGAGAAATATCATTCTTTGCATCCTTTTTCTTATTTGGCTGAACAACACAACGATATTTCAGCCAAATGAGCACTACGATTTGCTGGCTCATCGCGGAGTGGCGCAAACCTTTGATGTTGCAAAAGTGGACTTTGACACCAACACGGCGGAAATTATCTATCCGCCGGAACATGATTTTTTGGAGAATACAATCCCCTCGATGAAAGCCGCTTTTGACTATGGAGCGACGATGGTCGAGTTGGATATTAAACGCACAAAGGATGATAATTTGGCTGTGTTTCATGACTCCACGCTTTCTTATCGGACGGATTATTCAGGAGAAGTAGCCGATTACACCATGGAGGAATTGAAAAAAGCGGACATCGGTTACGGATATACGGCGGATGACGGGAAGACATATCCCTTTAGAGGAAAGGGAATTGGCTTGATGCCGACTTTGGATGAGGTATTTGCCGAATTTCCGAATCGAGAATTTTTAGTGCATGTTAAGGACGGAGATATCAAAACCTGCGATATTTTGAAGAAAAAGCTGAAATCCTTGTCCGAAGAGCAATTACAAAAAATCTCAGTATATGGAGATGATGAGGCGATGGAATATTTGCGCTCGAAAGATGCCAATCTGCGTTTACTGTCAAAGAAGATGCTCAAAAAAGCTTTGCTGAATTATATGATTGTCGGATTTACCGGCTATGTACCGGAGTCGGCGCACAATATGGAAATTCATATACCGATAAAATATGCAAAATTCTTGTGGGGTTGGCCGAGCAAATTTGTGGAGCGCATGGAAAAAGTGAATACGAAGGTGGTAATTGTAGAAGGAGACGGGAAACTTTCGGAAGGATTTGATACATTGGAAAGCCTTAAGAAAATTTCTCCTAAATATGGCGGATATGTTTGGACAAATCGAATTGATAAAATAGGAAAGTGAGTGTATCATGGAAAAAATAAAATGGGTCAAAGCAAGCACGGACAAAGAAATTGAAATGCTATGGAAGATTTATCAAAGCAATGCGGAATATTTTTTGCTGACCTCGGAGGAAAAGGTCGAGCGACAGACATTGGAGTATAACCTTCGAGACTTGCCGCCGAACTGCAGAGCCGAGCAAAAGGAGTTTTTGCTCATTTACTATGATGAATATCCGATGGCGCTGATGGATTTGATTGCACATTTTCCGGACGAGGATTGTGCCTATATCGGACTTTTTCTGGTTGAAGGAGCACATCATTCACATGGCATCGGGGAAGAAATTTTTGAAGCAATCGAAGAAGAACTGCGTAGACGAAAATTCCAAAGGATTCGACTCGGCGTCGTTAAGCAAAACAAGCGAGGAATGAAATTTTGGGAAAAACTCGGTTTTGTTGAAGAAAAAATTGTAAATAGCTCGATTCATCCGAATAAGGAGTGGGTTGTGCATGTTATGGAGAAAAAATTGTGATTGAAATAAATGATGCAAAGTACATCGTGGGTGTTTTTAAGAATATGACCCGAAATTGACAATTTTCCGTTTGCGAATGAATACCTGATTATAATAAGAACGAAAAATTTTTTAAAAGAGGAAGAATGGATGCCGGAATTTGCGAGGGTGAAGAATGAAGATTCATACAATAAAGCATAGAAATGTGATATTTGAGTTTGCTTATCCCGATTGGAATTTGAACTTACATCTGATTATGGGGGAGAAGCATGACTTTTTGATTGATACGGGAATGGGGCGTGAGAATATCGAGCCGATTTTGGCGTATCGGAATAAAAGAGGCAGGAGCAATCCGCTCGTCATTATCAACACACATTATCACTTTGACCATATTTGGGGAAATTATCTGTTCAAAGGCCATTGGATTGTTGCGCATCAAAGCTGTGTGGAGAAAATTAAGCAGGACTGGGAGCCGGCGATTGAAAAATATCATGCGTTTTGGGATGACGAGATTGAGCAGTGTTTGCCCAATGTATTGATTTCGGAGGAATTGTATTTTGCGCAAGACGGTATCAAGATTTTTTACACGCCGGGACATTCGCCGGACGGGATTTCGGTTTTGGATGAGTGGGAGAAAGTGCTCAATGTCGGTGACAATATCGGGGACACGATGGAGGAAATTGTGCCGGAGCTGGAATGTGAGAAGGGAGTTTATCTCAAAGCGCTGGAAAAATATAAGGCGACGGATTTTACTCATTTGGTCAGCGGTCATAACCGAATTTGCGATAAAAGTGTGATCGGCAAAATCAAAAAGAGTTTACAAGAATAAAAAAAGCACCTTTGGGTGCTCAGAGAGAAGACGAACTGAATTTCAATGCACGAATTTAGCTCGTCTTTTTTATTTTCATCTCATTTCCGCGCTCGGTTGATTGATTTTGATGATGCTTTTTACGATGTAGAATACAAAGTAGCCGATGCTCGCGCCGATGATATTGAGTAAAATGTCATCGACATCGAATTGACCAAGTCCTGTAAAGAGCTGTCCGAATTCGATAATTAAAATGGCAAATAAACTGGCAAAAAATGTGCGCGTAAATCCTTTGAGTTTTTTGAACACCATCGGCAGCAAAAATCCGAGCGGAATAAATACGACGACATTGCCGACGAGGTTGATAATCGCCCAATAGATGCTTGGAAAATTCATATACATTTTGATAGTGTAAAAAGGAATGAAATTGGCGGAACTGATTTTGTTCATGACCGTTTCCATTCCGACATTGTCAAAGGTATGTAAAATGGGCGCACGAAAAAGAGCCAGCTTTGCTACGATTGCGATATAAGCCAGAAAAATCAATTGGTATTTTTTTGAAATTCGTACTCTTGTGTTGCTTTTTTCCATAAACTCCTCTTGTTCAATAATATATATCCAAAGTAACATATTTCAAAGCATTTGACAACCTCAAAACGAATAAAACTACAGAATTCCCTAAAATTGTTAAAAATATTGTCTTGATAAGGAATTTGGCAAATGAATTCGGATTGTCAGCTTATTGGGATATCGACGATTTGTTTTGAAAGATAAGCCGCCGAAAATAAAAAACGGACTGTCTTCTTTGCTTGGCTTTACTGCTCCACAAAAAACAGTCCATATTTTCGCTTTGGTTGATTTGAAAAGATCACAATGATGAGAATTCGTTTTAAAAATCCTATCTTGATTTTCGTCTTTCGATTGTAAAATTGTATTTCAGAATTTCAAAAGTTGGATTTGGATTTCAAAAACAGAATTCAAGTTTGCATTCCGACTTTCAGAATTTGATTTTTTATTTCAAAATCAGATTTCAAATTTTGCAATCCTCTTTTTTATGTTTGACCGAGTTTGCCGAGCAGCATCTTTTTATACTCGATAAATTGCGGGCTGAGCAAAAAATCGTCATTTCTCTCGATGGTAAGCGGTTCTCCGACTCGTCCAGGCGGACCGGTCATCACATAAATTTTATCGGAAAGCGTCAGCGCTTCATCGATGTCATGCGTGATGAAAAAAGTTGTCGTGTGATGTCTGTGGCTGACCTCGGTGTACCATCGGTGTAAATTCGTCTTGGTGATGGAGTCGAGTGCCGAAAAAGGCTCATCGAGCAGCATCAATTTTTCAGAGTACAAATAGGCTCTTAAAAATGCACCTCTTTGTCGCATCCCGCCGGAAAGTTGTGCGGGATATTTGTTTTCGCTGCCCAACAGTCCGAATTCTTCCAAATGCACGGAGGCCTTTTCGCGCGCGTCTTTTTTACTCAATCCGCGCAATCGAAGCGGCAAAGAAATATTGTCGAGCATCGTATAGAAGGGCAGCAGTAAATCTTTCTGCTGCATATAGCTGAACATTCCCGTTTTGCCGGTGATGTCGTTGCCGTCCAAAACAATTTTGCCGGACGGATCGGGTAATTCGATGCCGGAGAGAATGTTGAACAGCGTAGTTTTTCCTACGCCGCTCGGTCCAATCAGTGAGACGAATTCTCCCTGGTCAATCGAAATATTGATATTTTCAAGTGTCGGCAAGCCGTTGTACTGCTTGGACACATTTTTAATTTCTAAATAGCTCATTATTCCGCCGGTAAAAATTCATTGGTAAAACCTTTTGCACCCAGCTCGGTGTTAATCAGGTTGTTTCCATACATAAAGTCGAAGAATGGCGCCCATCTTCCTTCATCAATCGTTCCCCATTGACTTTTTTCCGCTTTGTAGTATTGTGCCAAAATTTCCTGACTTTCCACCACCAGACCCGGATTGAGCTCGGGCACCTGCTTCAACAAAATATCGGCGGCTTCTTCCGGCTTTTCGATTGCGAAATTATAGCCTTTTGCCGTTGCGCGCATAAATGCTTTCGCGGTGTCGGGGTCATTTTTCAAAAAGTCGTTGTTGGAAATGATGACCGGTGTGTAGTAGTCCAAAATCGAATTGGCTTCGACAAATGGAATGTAGTTGTAATCCACATCCGCCACATCCGCCATCACATTATCCCAAGCTTCATAAACCCATACGGCATCCACGGAGCCGGATTGAAGCAATGAAACGGCATCGGCACCGGAATGCGGAACCATTTTCACTTTGCTGAAATCGCCGCCCTGGGATTCGACCGCATATTTCAAAATGGCTTGCTCGACAGGAAGTCCCCAAGTAGCATAGGTTTTTCCTTCCAAGTCGGCGAATGATTCGATATTTTTGTCTCGGAGCGAAATGATTCCCGATGTATTGTGGTCGATAATGGTTGCGACTGCGGTAATCGGTGCCGGAGCATCGGCTGCGATTGCTTCGCCTACATTTTCCTGAAAACTCACGCCGAACTGCGCCTGTCCGCTCGCAACAGCTGCAATCGAGCCGTCCTCGGGCGGTTGGATAATTTCAACTTCCAATCCTTCTTCTTCATAGTAGCCGTTGACAAGGGCGACATAGACGCCGGTGTGATTTGTATTCGGAGTCCAGTCCAGTACAAAGGATATTTTTTTCTTGCCGACGAATGGCAATCCCGAAGGAGCTTCTCCATTTTCTTTTTTACAACCTGTGGAAACAAGTCCGATAGCAAGTGCGAGTGCGCCTGCGAATATTTTTTTTGCTAATTTCATAGTTACCTCTCTGTTGTCTTCCATTTCATAGATTTTTTCTGAATCAAATCCACGAGATAGAGTAATAGTAAACTGATAACTGTAATAACGATGATTACAGCAAACATTTTGTCAAACGAAAAAGATTTTCGAACTCTGGTCATATAGACGCCGAGTCCGTTGTTGCCGCCGAGCCATTCCGCAATGACCGCTCCGACGATGGAGTAGGATGCGGACACTTTGAGTCCGGCAAAAAAACTTTCGACAGCCGATGGAAGTTTTACCCAAAGGAGCATTTGCCATCTGCTCGCTCCCATCGAGGTGAACAATCGAACGGCATCTTCATCCACGCCGGCAAATCCGCTCAGTATGCTGATGACGAGCGGGAAAAAACAGGTGATGAAAATGAGTGCGATTTTCGGCATCATCCCGTAGCCGAGCCAGAGCACAAGCAGCGGTGCAATCGCAATGGTCGGAATCGTCTGGGTGATGATTAAAACGGGATAGAGCGTTTTGCGCACTTTTACAAATTCTTCCATCACGATGGCGAGCAGCAGTGCGAAAAAAATGCTCAGCGCCAATCCGATGAACGCTTCCGCCAAAGTCGTTTTGCTGTGCTCCCACAACAACGGCGCTTCGCTTATCAATGCGGAGAGCACATTGCTCGGTGCGGGGAGCATAAACTTCGGCACGATTTCAAGATGACTGACGAGTCCCCAAATCGCGACCAATGCCGCGATAAAGGCGATTGGATAGAAACTATCGGTGATGTTTTGCGGTTTTCTTCTCAATCGACCACACCCCCGATGGACTGTATGCGATTTTGACATAGCTCATCACATTCGGCGCGCCTTCTTCGATACAGATAATTTGCGCCTGCTTTACAATTTCCATCAATTCATCAAATGGGCCTTCCACCGTTGTTTCAAACGGAGAAACAAAATAGGGATGACCGCTTTGTTTAATATATTCGATTACCTTGTCCACGATGCGAATGATTTCTTCGCCCTGAACATTAGGTAAAACTTGAATGGCAATGCTTGCCTCCGGTTGTTTCATAACAATCCTTTCTCCAAGTGGACATAAAAAAATCTGCGATGTCGCAGATACATTCCCACGACAGCATTATCTGACAGGTTTAGGGTCTGAGGAATCCTCACTCTCAGCAAAAAGCTCCCCTATGTATTTTCAATATACAGTATCGGCGCTTGAATGTCAATGAACAAAGTGGAAACAGGAAAGAGAAAGAAAAGAGGAGGGACGCGGTGCTCGACAGATTTTTTGAAACGGATTTTGCCCGAAATATGGATTTAAAGCCCATTATTTTACATTTTCGAATAATTGTTTTTATGGTATAGTGATAATGTGCATAGGGAAAGTTCGGCAAAGATTGCGGTTTGCAAACATGGCCTTTAATCTGCCAAAAGAACTTTCGAGAAAAATTCAGTAGCGAGGAGAATACGATGAAAAATATTTTTACACCGATAAAGCTTTGCGGTTTGGAGCTCAAAAACCGAATCGTTATGCCGCCGATGTGTCAATTTTCGGTACAGAACAAAGACGGAATTCCGAATGAGTGGCATTATGTGCATTATGTCAGTCGAGCGATGGGCGGAGTCGGACTCATCATTTTGGAGATGACGAATGTTGAGCCGAACGGAAGAATCAGCGACAGATGTTTAGGTCTGTGGTCGGATGAGCAGATTGCGCCGCTGAAGCGAATCGTCGATGAATGTCACCGGTACGGCGCGAAGGTTGCGATTCAGATCGGACATGCGGGACGCAAAGCGGAGGATGCGCCGGAAGCCGTTTCGGCATCGGAAGTTCCTTTCTCGGAAAAGTCGCGAACACCGAGAGCTTTGACGACGGAAGAAGTCGTTTTGACCGTTGAAAAATACAAACAGGCGGCGGAGCGGGCAATAAAGGCGGGCTTTGACGCAATCGAAATTCACGGGGCGCATGGCTATTTGATTCATCAGTTCCATTCGCCATTGACGAATCATCGCGATGACCGATACGGAAAGGACAAGGCTCTGTTCGGCAAGGAAATTATTCAGGCGATGCGCTCGGTAATTCCGAAAGAGATGCCGCTGATTTTTAGAATTTCCGCCATCGAATATACGCAGGGCGGCTATGATTTGGATTATGCGGTGGAGTTGGTCAAGGAGTATCAAAAAGCGGGAGTGGATGTATTGCACATCACTTCGGGTGGAGAAGGTCCGCTCGTCGGCTCGGCGGGACGACCGGGAACTCATGCCGGCTATCAAGTTCCTTTTGCCCGACGAATGAAAGAGGAAACCGGATTGCCGACAATTGCGGTGGGCAAATTGGAGTCGGTGGATATGGCGAATTCCGTGATAGGAAATGAAGATGCGGATTTGGTGGCAATCGGTCGCGGTTTGCTGCGCGATGCGCATTGGCCGATTCGCGCATCCAAAGCGCTTGGCATTGAGATGGAAATGCCTGCGCCGCTTGCAAAAATATTTTAAGATAATAATTTTCTATCGTGACGAAGCAGGAAAATTTTAGTATAATGAAGCTAAAGCATTTGCTTTTGGAAATTTTTGATTGAGATAGGAGTTTACTATGAAAACAATTTTACATGTTGAAGGTATGAGTTGCGAGCATTGCATCGAAGTGGTTACGGATACGGTAAAGGCGGTAAGCGGCGTTACAGCGGTGCATGTGGATTTGCCTCATGAAAAGGTAACTATCGAGCACAATGGTGCGGATGTTGAGAAAATCAAAAAAGAGATTGAAGATCAAGGTTATGATGTGATGGGGGAATTACAAGAATAGTCGTTCGCGATGTTCTAACCGATTCGCATTAGAAGCATATAGAAAGGTCATCACTATCAAAGTGTTGATTTTATGAAAAATAGGATTTGCGCGTTCAAAAATTTCGAGCGCTCTCTAAGAAACATCGTGTTTCATCGAGCTCCCATCTGCATCGTGCAGATGGGTCTGAAATTTTACGAACTTGCGCATCCGGATTTTTAAGATAAAATCAACAGATTTTCTTTTGTGATGACCTTTCTAATTTTTTTGCTGCAAATGTATATTTGCATGCAGAATAATAATTTAGAGATGAAGTGAAAAAAGGTGTAAAAAAACGAAAAAAGGCGGGAAAGCATTGAAAAAAGGTGTAATTCTAATGCAAAAAAGTGAAAAAAGATGAAAAAAGTGAAATTGGAAGTGAAAATTTTTTTGGGGGCTGTTGCAAAATAGCCCCTAAAAAAAATGGCAAACTCATAAGAGCAAGCCATTTTTTTTGATATAATATTTTTATGAACAACTATATCAAGAATAAGCTTACACTAAATCGTCGTGTTTTGCAACTAAAAATGAACATAAATGTAGATATTTCTTTTCAGG
>JBGZSM010000089.1:0-71036 GCA_041853585.1 Filifactoraceae bacterium | reverse complement strand
TGCCATCAAGACTCGTTTCTCTTTTGGTCTTGACGGCATCCGACTAAATTCTGTTCTGCAAGTACCCGTTCCATGTGTTGAATTTAGTGCTTTTCAATTTTTTCTACAAAATATGCATTTGCTATTGCAATTTAGGTTTTATAATTGGATTATAACCTTCGATAATTGAAATATAATGTTGACCAACAAAAATTTTTAATTTATATTATTAGTATGAAGGAAATGCTTTTCATTTCTAATTTTAAGGGGGTAATATGAAAAGAAAAATGATAAGTGCCGTATTGTTAGCAACTTTAGTATGTAACAATACATTTTTTGTGTTAGCGGAAGAATACCAATATGATGAAAATGACCGATTGGTAAAAGTAATCTATGATGATGGAAGCTACATAGAATATCATTATGATAAGACAGGAAATATCATCAAAGAGGTTAAAGGAATAAGCCCAAATGGAAACAGCGGCGGCTCGGGTGGCAATTCAAATTCAGGCGGAAACACCGGTGGAGGTTCTTCCGGCAATTCCAATGCAGGGGGAGCGAACAACCCCGGTGGAAATAGCAATTCGGGTGGAAACGCAGGTGGAGACAATTCACAAAGTCCGGGAACGACACCTTCTGTTCCCAACAAACCCGAAACACCAAAACCTAAAATTGATATTTCGTCCATACGAAAAAATAAGAAATCAAAGATTAATGCGAAGGTTGATAGTAGAACTGAAAAGGAAACAAGCATTACAGACATTACAATTTCAAACACGGATATTCAATCCTTAATAAAAGAAAAAAAGGATTTGGTACTGGAGTATAATGGCGTACGCATCCAAATAAAGTATAGGCAACTCAAAAAAATTGATAAAAAAGCTGATTTCAAATTAACTCTAAGAACAAAAAACAGTCTGCCTATATTGCAACAACATCTTGGAAAGGGCAAAAAGAAGATTGAAAAAGTAGAACAGGAATTTTCTATTGAATTAAATTCCAGAAAACCGATAGACTTTGAAATTCAATATAAAGTTGCTCAAAAGGAAAGGGCAAAAGACTATCGAACTTTTGAAATAAAAGGGAAAAAAGTAAAAATCAAAAATGTTAAGGTGAAAAATGGGACTGTCACAATAAAATCAAAGTCGGGGAATAAATCAATAGGAATATTGATAATGGGGAAATAGGAGGAAACCATGAACTACAAAAGAATAATAAGCTTAATGTTATCGGTATTGATTTGTTTAAGCAGTATTGATTTCAGTTATGCGAATCACTTTTCAAGCAGACCGAACATTCAAATTGGGAATAATGTTGCGCAACAAACAGTATCAGAGCAACCAAATATTTCAGAAATTAAAAAAGATGTAAGCTTGCCATCTGATATGAACAAAGATGACAATAAACGCAGTAATAATAATTCAAAAGAAAACAAACCGGGGAAAGAATCTCAAAAACAAACAGATGATTCATCCTCTGTAAACGGAACAACAAAAAATGATTCACGACAAGATAAGGATAATAAAAAACAAGATACGGATAAGAAGGAGAAAGATTCATCTTCTGAGAAAGGCGATTTGCTAAATTCTGCGACTCCGAATCTGAATGATATTATTCAAGAGCAGATAAAAAATAATTTAAGTATAGCTCTTGGAAACAACCCGAATACGAATGTACTATCTACAGATGATTCTTGGAAAGAGCAGTTTAAGATAGAAGCGGTAAGCGGAAAATCTGAAATTGAAATTGTGCCAAACGCTTATCAAAATGAATACTTTGAAAATCTTACTATCCAAGTGAAGATGAATGAGCAGCTGTATCAATATTTTAAAGGCGATATCACATTACAGAATAATGAAGAAATTTTATATTATACTTTCTTAGGCTATGGATTGGCAAAAAGTTTTAGGGGGAATGGTTATCACGAATCGCCATCCGACAGAATGTTTATCAACCAAGATTTTACGGACATTTTAAAAGAAAAAATTCAAAACGGTGATTTTATAAAAACAGGAGAAGAATATCTACTCGATTTGTCAAGTCGAAGCAAATTGACTGCATTTTCAATGCGTGAAAAAGAATATGAATTGGAAAGTTGGCTTGACCCGAAGAACAAAGAAGAAAGATACAAGGATTACAGTTTTTCCGATTCTAAAATAAAGATACCGGTAACTTTCAAAAAAGGTTCTTATACAAGTGAGCAGTTACAACTTTTAGAAAATCAGATTACCTTGCAATCTGCTGAAACCGAAGTGTTGTTTGGCTCTGAAACCCATTTTACTGTTCGAGGAGAAATCGGAAGAGAGGTTCAAGATGTATTTTTCCCGAACTCAAATCTTAAAATTAATTATTCGATTGTAGTTAATGGAGAAAAAAGACCACTTGTTGATTTAATTGAAATTGATAAGATAGACCGCTACTATATGACGCCGGGAATGGAACCGATTATACCGCGTAGTGCAGATGTCGTTGCTCTGAATTTGAACCGAGATATTGCGTCGTCTCATAACAATTTTTTGCCGGGCAATCTTGTCTATGAAGGCATATTATCGGCGGGAGACTATGAAATCTTGATGGAAATTACCGAGGAAGACGATGCGACACCGCTGGTAACGAAGAAAGTAAGCGTTTCGGTAAAATCTTTTAAAGAAGAAAAAAATGAAACGCTGAATCATCTGAAAAGCGGAGAAGTTTTTAAATTTATATTTCCGTCAAAAGACAGCGTCATACAACCTGCCGATTCAAAGAATAGACCGATTCGTATTGAAATGGAAAATACGAAACAAATGGTAGAGAGCATTTGGGAAAGACAGCTACAACCATTAACCGAAGTATTTATAAAGAACACGAATGACAAAATTGTTGTAAAAGGCAAATTGAAAAAAGTGGAAAGAGGTATCTATACCATTGAAGGAGATGACTCATCTGATCCGCTTTCATATGCCATATCGTTCTTAAAAGAAGGAAACTACACTATTGAAGTCAATTATAGTGATGATACAACAGGTTTAATCCAAGAGATTGTACCTTTTGTTGTCATGGATAAAAACAGCAAGTATATTCAAGCCATCAAAGAAAAAATCAACGGAGAGATCATCTCATATGAAAATAAATATCGAAATCTTCGTTTCAAGCTGGACAAAGAAACCTATCAATTGATGATCAAACCGACCAAAAAATTTGACCGAATGACTTGGTTGGATTACCGAATTGATATATACAATGAAGAAGGAAACTTGGCACACAGCACTCGCAATTTGAAGTCCGAAATTCGTAAATCCGCCCTACAAGGCAATCAGGAAGAATATTTTGACTCCATTGCATTGAAGGAATCCATCTACAACAGCAACCCGTTGCTTAAAGATGGCAAATACAAAGCGGAAATTGTATTTTTGTATGATCCGTACTATAAAAGTGAATTTGTAACCATCGGTAAAAGTAAACCTTTCGAATTTGAAATAAACGAAGGACAAGATAAATTTACTGAAGATGAAGCACTCAAAAACAAAATTTTGGAAATTACCGCAGCATTTACTCCGAGCATCACGCAAACTCATGATGAAACCAAGGATATCTATGGGGATATCATTCTAAATGATGCAGGAATAGAGAGCATCAATCAAGAACTTCAAAAACTTAAAGCGGAGTTTACAAATATATATAATATTTATCTTCAGCGCCAAGTTAATATTTTTGATGAGAATGGAAAATCCGTTGCTTTTACTCAGTCAGGAGATGGCGTTATAACTCTTACAAATCCGATTCGATTTGCAACTCCTACAAAATACAAAATGGTTGCTCAATATTTTGTCAAAATCAATATTAGTGGAAAAGAAGAACAAAAACTGACGATATCGAATTTGAAACAAGATGTATTCGTTAATGCGATTCATAAACAATCGATGTCGGCAGAGTTGGAAGAGCTCAAGAAAACAGCAGAGATTAAAATTCATTCATCCGAAGTCAGAGGATTTGAATTTACAGCGGGACACAAAATCAATGAGCCGCTCTATCAATATTTACAATCCAATTCAGCCGTGTTCAAAATTAATTACCGACTTCAAGATGAAGACGGTCATTCATTATTCTTGAAAGAAAACTATTATAACAAGCGTTCATACTATCGTTTCCCAAATGCGAGCGATAGATTATATAATTGTCAAACGGAATATATCGAACACTCATTGAATCTGAAACCCGGAACATATCAAATCAAAGCAACTTTATTCGTTCAGGATAAAGAAAATAAGGCATATTATCCGATAGCTGAGAATATGGTGACGCAATATTATTCAGGCTCCAATTCCAACGAAGACCTGTTTGATACTTTGCGCGATAAAGAATTCAAATTGATTCCTTTGGACAAAGAAACCTATGACGATATTGACGATATTGAATTTACAACTTCCATTGATAAGGAAGTTTATACGAAGAATATCAAAAAAGTAATTTTTTCCAATGAGATTTTAGTTGTGAAATTAAAAATAGGTTATCATTACGGACAAGTGATTGCGGACAAAAAAGTGGAAGAAATTCATTATGATTCTAAAAATTAGGAGATGCCGAAACTGACGGAATACAAAAAAGCGATAGCCTTGGTGGATTCATCTTCCGATAAAGTGCTCATAAAATATAAAATAAAAGCGAGTGAAATAGGAGCGGGTGAACATCCTGTCGAAATAACCTTAGGTCAAATGGAAAGTCGATATACCGATTCCGAAATTTTCAAAACGGATTCTCAAAAGTTTCGTCGAGTTTCAGTATCTTTTGCAAACAACTTCTTGAGTTCTCGAATTGTTGAGGATGAAACGCCATACAGCATCCTTGTCTATTCCACACCGCTCATTGAAGATAAATTTGACGCCAAACTCAAGCTATACAAGTTCAACGAGCAAACAAAAAGTTTTGAATTTGAGAAAGAGCTGGAAAATAAATTTACCGTCGAAAATGTAAGAGACACGACATACCAATTGAGAACAAAGATTCGTAAAAACGAAGTTGGTGAAGGAATTTCAAAAATCAAACTTGTTTTGCAACCGAAGAATACAGCATTTGAGCCGATGATAACCCAAACAGGAGAATTCAAATTCAAATTTCGCTCCGATTTGCAAGTAAAAATTCCGGATATCACATTGTCAAAAACAGGAGAAGAAAAAGAAATTTCTTGTGAGATAAAAGATTTATTCGGTGCGCCTGAGAAAGCGGAGATAGTTGTATATGTTGATAATCACGAAATTTCGAGAAAAGAAGTGAGTCTAAGCCCTTACAGCTACACCCACTTGGAAAAAATAAAATTACCGACTGATCAGGTAAAAGAATATGAGCTGAAGGTCGTAGCTGTTTCAAAATTTGATAATAAAGAATATGTTGCAAAGAAAAATTATCAAGTGGAGGAGCAATCGAATCTTACAATAAACGGACAAAAATCTGCATACATTACACCGAAGAACATCGCTTTGGATATTCAAAATGATATTCAAATCCGAAACAATAATTCGTTTGCGGATAGAATCCGCTTGGAATATATCTCTGAAGATGTAGAGGTAACCGGTCCAAGTGAACTTGAAATTCAAGGGAAATCCATGACCTATTTACCGATTTCCGTCAAACCGAAAAAAGATGGAAATCATCAAGTAAAAATTGTAGCAACATCTCAAAATGACACAACGAAAGTCTATGAGGTGAGCTTTGCTGTGCAAACCAGAGAGATTCTGTCCAATCAATTTATGCTTCGATTAGGTCAAGGAAGCGTCAGCCTTTATGAAAATGAACAATTGGAAACTTTTGTTGAAATTACAAATACGGGGGATACACCTATTTCAGAAATCAAACTTACTGCGACATCTGAAAATACAGTAACAGCAGTTCTTGAAAATGAATCTCTCAATAATATTGCTCCGTTTGAAACCCGAAGAATGAAAGTAACTCTTTCGGCAAGCTCATTATCGGAAGAATATCAAAATAATAATGTAATCATAACGGCAACAGGATCAGAAAATGTTTCGATTCGAAAATCGATTCATGTTCAAGTCATGAAGAAAAAAGGAAAGTTGCTTATCAATAACGGAAATGCAATACAAACTGTAAGCGGCGGACAAAATGAAGAAGTTCGAGCTCAAATAATAGTTTCAAACATTGGAAATGCAGATTTGAGTAATCTTACAATCCAAAGCAATGACCCTAATGTTGTCATTGAGAAAAATTCCGTAAATGTGCTAAAGCCATCAGATTCTTATGTTTTTGATGTAAAAATTAAAGCGGAGGCATCTGCTGAAATTGGAGAATTCCAGCATAATGTCGAAATAAAGCACAATGGGATAACCAAGGGATATGTTACGATTAAACATATTGTGACAACAGCACAAACCGGCACATTGGAATTGGTTGTATTTGATGTTACCGGAAAACCGTTTAAGCGTGGAAAAGTCAAATTACACCACAAGAAGCTAAGTGATGTAAACTATGAACTTAATCTACAAGATCAAAAAGAAAATCAAGTCTTGTCACAAGAGATGAAGATTGGAGAATACAAACTATATTTGTTGAATGAGAAAGAAGAAAAAATTCGAGAGATGGATATTACCATTCTTCCAAATCTCATTTTACAACAGCCGATTCAACTTGACATTAAAGATAAGTTGTTTAATACGGAATTTAACATCAGCAAAGAGAAGACCAAAGACGGATACACCATCAATATCATTTCGGCATCGCCGGGGGCGAAACTGCCGGAGGATGTTCCGAGTATTGATTTGGGTGGAGAAATTTATACCTTGGAGCCGGGACAAAGACGAGATGTAAATTTGTCTGTTATAAACAATTCTGTCTATAACATTCAAAATGTTGAGCTTGAAATGGCTCTATTGAATCAAATCGGTCAACAATCAGGAACAACCGTTCAAGTAATCATTCATGATCCGGGAACTATCAATTTGGGACCAAAAGAAACGAAGAACATTCCGGTGACTATCGTTGCAACAGCGAATGCGAAAATTGATGATGAAACGACAATACTTGTTTCGGCAAAAGCGGAATGTACGGACTTTAAAATCACCAAAGCGGGTGGAAGTTTGCTGTTTGCAAAAACCGCAATCGGTGGAGTGGTAAGAACAACTGATGATGTGAATCGACCATTGCCGTCTTATCCGAATACCGGTGGTGGCGGAATTCAGCAGATTATAATAGACAAGCCGCAAATTCCGAACTACTCTCCGTACAAAAAAGGACAGACGCAACTAAATATCTCGTCCCAAATCACGATGGATAGAGAAATTCTTAAGGCAAATTTGAGAATCTTTGAAGTAAAAGAAGAAACAAAGTTAAAAAGTGTTTATGTTCACATTTTAGATAAAAATCGGGAAGAAATTACAAATAAATTTTTCCAAAAGGCATACAAGGGAGAAGAATATACAGGAGAAAACACGATTATTCCGGGAAAAGAATATGAAATCGGGTGGTATTTAGCCGAAAACAGTTTCTTCGTTCAGGAGCCGACAGAGTTTATTGCGTTTGCTCAAATCATTTATGAAGAAAATGGACAACAACAAATCGAAAATACTCAAGAAGTTACTTTCACATTAAATCCGTTGCCATACTTGGATGTTGAATTTGAAATGCCGAATTATATGCTGGCAAATAAAGAATATGAGTTCAAAACAACAATTCATAATGTTGGAAAAGGCACTGCAAAAAATTTTAACATGAAAACATTAGGCTCTGCACTTGAAAAAGAGCTTGGACTTGTAAGCCTTTCATCCGATGAACTGAAAAACAAAGACATTGCTCCGAATGAAAAAGTCACAACCGTTGTCAAGATGAAGTCAACGAGAGAAACGGCGATTGAGAACCGATTGCTTTCATGGCAATATCAAAATGATTTGGGATTGGACATCATGCCTCTTATCAAAGGTATTCGAATCAAGGTAAATGATGAGGCGAAGCGTGTGATGCAAGAAAGAATCAAGAAGAGAAATCATCCGGATCCCGTATCTTGTATCAACGACCCGATTGACCTTTCAAGTGGAGCACAGGTAGTGGATATGGAACTTCTTGCGATGGATGGAAGTTTACCGTTACAATACTTTATTTCCTACAACTCCCATCTTCGTCAAGCAACGAGCCATGGAAACGGATGGACGAATATCTTTGATATGAAGGTGGAAAAAACCGCAGAAGGTATTGATGTTCACTACAATGGTGTGAAGAAAAACAGTTTTGTCGCTAATGGGGATGGAACTTATCGCACCGGCGATGCAGATAGAATGGATGATATACTCACCGAAGAAAATGGAGAATATGTCATCACGAAGAAAGATAATATCAGATATCGTTTTTATGCAGACGGAAGATTAAAGCAAGTCGCATACAAAGATGATAAAACCATCGATATCACTTACGATGGCGACAACAAAACAATCAAAGATACCCAATCCGGCGTATTCATTACAGTATCTATGCAGGATGGAAAAGTAACTGAGCTCATCGATAACGGAGGACGAAAAGTATCTCTTACCTACGATGACAAGGGAAATTTGACACAAGTTCAAAACCCACTCGGTAACATCATGAAATACGAATATGATGACCAAAATCGAATCGTGCGAGGATACGATGAAGAGGGAGAGCTTCTCTTTGAAAATGTTTATGACGAGATGGATCGAATCATCAAACAAACTGATGCACTTTCAAGTGAAGGAACGAGTATTTCTTATGAAGAAACGGAAAAGGAACTGATTGCAAAAGTTACCGATAGACTCGGGCACATCAAAACCTATACTCATGACAAAGTAACAGGCAGACTTCAAAAATTGGAAGATGAAGAAGGTCTTATTTTCGAGCGCATTTATGACGAAAACTCCAGACTGGTAGAAGAAAAAGATGCGCAGGCGAGCATTCGATATGAATATGACAGTAATGGAAATCTGACCAAGATTACGGATAAGCTCGGACGAGTGACATCATATACCTATGATGATCAAGGAAATCTTTTGACTCAAACAACGCCAAGACAAAATACAACCAAGATGACCTATGATGACCATGGAAAGTTGCTCAGCATTACCAATCCTATCGGTGATGTACTCAAAAATGAATATGACCCGAAAGGAAATCTCATTTCCACAACATTGCCGAATAATGATAAATTAAGCTATACGGTTGAAAATGGACGAGTGACCAATGTAAAACCGAAAAAAGATAGCCAATACACCAAGGTCTATGATGAATTTGGACGAGTATCCGAGATTCAAAACCCGGTCGGCGGCGCAATTAAGTTCACCTACTTCGGTGATAATCAAATCAAAACCATCACCGATGAATCCGGAAATATTACAAAGTTTGAATATGACAAAAGAGGAAATCTCAGCCAAATAACCGACCCGCTTGGTCACACACAAAAATATAGATACAATCTATACAAAGATTTGGTTTCTTACACCGACCAAGAAGGAAATCAAACGCTCTATAACTATGACGCGGAGCGGAATTTGGTAATGACCACTTATCCGAATAAATCGCAGAGCACTTATCGATACGATGTTCGGGGAAATCTTATTAAAGAAACCGATGCACTCGGTAATGTAACAACTTACACTTATGATAGCGTAGGAAACTTGATTCAGGTACAAAAAGCAGACCGAATTCAGACCTACATCTATGATAAAGCAGGACAACTGGTTCAATCAAACACCGACAAAGTAACAAGCTACACCTATGATGAAGACGGAAACTTAAAAACCATATCGGATGCGAATGGAGAAAAAACCGTTGTAAGCTATGATGAATTGGGTCGCATTATTTCCGTAACGGACAAAGAAGGTCATGAAGAAAATTACACCTATGATGAAACCGGACTCAAAGATTATATCGGAAAAGACAAACAAAAAATCTCCTACGAGCGAGAATACGGTCAAATCACCAAGATCATCGACCAAGAGGGCAACGAAGTTCGCTACGAATACGACAAAATGGGTCGAGCAACCAAAATTATCGACCAAGAAGGCAATGAACATCAAATAGACTATACGCCGACCGGTCAAATCAGCAGCATCACCGACCCATACAAGCATGCGGTTTCATACGAGTACGATGCTGTCGGAAGAAAAATTGCACAGATTGACAAAAACGGAAATAAGACAAGTTTTGTGTATTCACCGAGTGGAAATTTGATTGAGATTCAAAATACACTCGGGAACAAAGTTTCTTTCGTCTACGATTCACTCGGCAATGTGATTCGCGAAACGGATGCGGCAGGCAACGAGACCATCCACCAATACAACAAAGCAGGAGAACTCATCGAGAGCATTTCTCCGCTTGGAAACCATACCCTTTATGAGTATAACGCATTTGGTGAAGTAGTCAAAGTAAGTGACAGCATCGGCACGATTCGAACACTCAGCTACAACAACAAAGGTTATTTGAGCTCAGAACAAGATGCGGATGGCAATACGACCAAGTACGAATACAATCCGACCGGTACGCTCAGCAAAATAACCGAGCCAAACGGAAAAGAAACCCTTTACGGATATGACAAAGAAGGTCGTTTGATCCAAACACAATCCGGAAAAGACAAACAAAAAGCGACGCAGACCTACGACGAAGCCGGACTAATCAAACAAATCATCGACCCGAAAGAACGAAGCATCGAATTTGGTTATGATACCCGAGGCAATCTCATCACCCAAAGTGAACAGATGGCACAGGGAACAAAAACAACCAAGTTCACTTACAATGCAAAAAATCTACTTCAAAGCATCGAAAACGCAAAAGGACAAAAAACCAATCTTCTTTACGACAAACTCGGTCGAGTGATTGAGCAGAAAGAAGAAAAAGAAAAAACCACCTATCGATATGACGCCAACGGAAATATTTTAGAAGTCCAAAACAGCCAAGGGGTTATAAAAAGAGAATACGATGCGCTGAATCGAGTGAGCAAAGTCATCGACCAAAATGGAGAAATCATCCGCTACATCTATGATGAAGTCGGTAATCTCAAGACACTCCATTACCCTGCAAAAGAAAACAGCGATGCCAAAGCGGTGCATTACACTTACGATGCAAGCGGAAATATTCTAACCGTCACCGATTGGAACAGTAGAGTTACAAGCTACACCTACGATGTGCGCGGACGAGAAACAAGCGAGCAAAGACCAAACGGCAGCACGAAAACCATCACTTACGATGCAAACAATCGAATCCTCGAGCTGCTCGATGTCGATGCCAAGGGAAATATTCTGCTTCGCTACGAAATGGCGTACGATGCCCAAGGAAATATCATCCGCCGAACAAGTACCGATAAAATACAAATCGGAAAAGCACAAACACAAACTTACAGCTACAACTACGACCAACTGACAAACCAAGACGGAAAAAATATATCCTACGATGCTGAGGGCAATCCGCTGAGCTATCACAGCCAAGGAAAAAGCTATGCGCTGAAATATGACCAACGCAACCGACTCATCGCCGTCGGAGAAAACAGCTACACCTACGATGCGGAAAATGCACGAATAACAAAAATCGAAGAAGGACAAACCACCCATTACAGCATCGACAAAGAAAACGGCTTGCCGAGAGTCCTCAAAGAGAGACAAGGAGCAAAAACCACTTGGTATGTCTATGGAAACGGACTGATTGGACAAGAGACAATAAGCAACGACATTGGAACCAACATCATCAACCGACAAATCCAATCGGCAAATCCGAAACAAAGTATTGGAAAAGCATATCGAAGCTATCATTATGACCAACAAGGCAATACCATATTACTCACCGACGAACAGGGAGAAGTAAAGGTAAGATATAGCTACGACCCGTACGGACAAGTGCTGGCTCATCAAGGCGAAGATACCGTCTATCAGTACAGCGGAAAATATGGAATCCAGACGGATAAAACCAAACTGCTCTACATGCGAGCGAGATATTACGACCCGAATAGCAAAAGATTTTTAGGACAAGACATCCTGATGGGGAATCTATCGGACATCCGAAGTCTCAACCGCTATGCGTATGTCGAAGGCAACCCGATGAAATACATCGACCCGACGGGGATGTTTGCAGAGATGGCTGCCCACGAACACACCGGATACGGCAAATGGAAAAAACCAAAACCAACGAAAAAAAATGAGCAAAAGAAATCGTCCGTACCATCGAAGCCGTCGAAAGTACGAGATGAAAAAACCGCACAACAAATGCTTCGAGATATGACGGAAGAACAATTGTGGGAGATTGCCAGAAATTGTCAAGACCCAAGACAAGGAAACGCTGCACAAGCACTATATCTTAAATACAGTGCAGAAGCTAAAAAGGCTGAATTGGAAGCAAAGATTTGGGGCGGTGCGACTCAAGGTTTATTTGTTGTAAAAGATGGAATGTGCATTGTACCGGGGGTAGGTGTTTTTACAACTTCTGCCGAAGGAATATATACTGCAGTGAGTGGAGATACGGTATATATGAACGGCATGAGCGATGAAGAGTATTGGCAAAATTGGAAAGAGAGACAAGGAATTTCGATATCCTCGTCACTTGTTTTTGCAAGTTTTTTAGCAGCCACAAATCTGGATGTTCCGTTGGGAGATTCAGAGGCGTCAACACCGAACGCTCCACCGCCAAGTACGCCAACTCCAAGTTTTACAACAGGAGCTGAGGCGGAAGAATATCTTGCAAAAGAAATTATTAAAAGTGATAATGTATTAGAAACCCAAAAAAGAATGACAACAAGTATGGGACCAAGAATAATTGATGTTGTTGACACAGATAACATAGCGCATGAGTCTAAAATGGGATACCAAGAGTTTAGTTCAAGAATAGAAAAACAAATCCTTAAAGATCTTGAGCTTTTAGAAAATGATGATGTAAAGGGTGTAGTGTGGCACTTTTTTAGAAGTGCTAATACAAAAAAAATTGGAGGTTCAAAAAGACTATTTGAGTTTTTAGAGCAACATGGAATACCATATATTATACATGATTAAGGAGGATGCAATATGAATTATCAATATATGACTTACCCGTTAATTCGTGAAAAGGGCATTCAGCAGCTGACCAAAGAAGAAGCGAAAGAGTATTTTCGGTATTATATATCACAAATCCCGAGCAGAATAGAGCAATTGAGCCGATTTTACGAAGAACTCGACGGTGGAAAAAAAGAAGATTTTGATTACAGCAAAGAATCGCTCATACCGATTTGGAAATGGTATATGAATAATGCAGAGATTGTAGAATTGACAGAAGAAGAATTTGATAAAAAGCGTGCTATGAATCCTGAATTTACTTGGGAGTTTTTATCAGACAAAAAAGTTACACCTTTGTGGTTGTCGATTTCCGTCATAGATATGGCAATGTATTTTGCAGAATGTTTTTTGAAATATTATCCTCAAATACTGAAATGGGATGTATTTCTTGGAGGAAAAAGCTATGTCTATTATAATAGACCGATACTGAAAGGATTTTTCAGAAATAAAATGATAATGGATCCTTCAAGGTTGTTACATGTTCGGACTTTGAAGCTGGTTGATGGCGAAAGAAATGAAATGGCTTTATTCGACCTATTTGAAGTATGGGAAAATAAATATATAAAATCTTGCCTCTAATACAGCTGACAAAAATCCCTTTGGTGAAAACCTTAGGGATTTTTTCTAATCCGATATTGATTTCGTGGGGAATATAGTCTAATATTGAAATCAGAGAAAATCAAGAGAAGAAAGACTATACATTTACAATACATAAGGGGTGAAAGAGTGGAAAGAAAATATTATGGTCCGGGTTTTCGATATAAAGCATGTTGTTTTATCATTACGGGAATATGTTATTTGATTGCGAGCAGCAATAAGCTTGATTTTGGGTATAGAATTTTAGGAACAATAAATTTTTTCGTTGGTCTTTTGGCAATATATATCTCTTTTGTAACAAAAAGATATATTGATGATGAAGGAATAAAAGAAGAAACATTTCCTTTAAAAGTTAAACTGGTTCGATGGAATGAAATTGAGTTAATCATGTTGATGCATCCAAGTGTTTTTGGGGTTTCATTTTTAAGCAGAAAAAAATTTTTGACAGGTTCTTCTAGATTCTTTCAAAATCATGAAGAATTTATACAAAGCACAGTGAGAATCTGCGAAGAAAAATACCCTCATATTCAAATCGACCCGGAAATCTATATAGAACTGGAGAAGGCAGAAGCGAGAAAAGAGATGAACCGATGGCGCATCGAACAAGTAAAAAATTTTTTTACAAGAAGTAAGGAGTAGAAAACAGGAGAAGTGAGCAGATGAAAGGTTTGATCATTGATAATAATGATATGATATCCGCCAATGTAAAAAGTCTTTTTAACTTGATGGATGGCGAAGAGTTAGAATATAACTGGTTTATTATCTGCGAGGATATTGCATATTTGAAATACAAAAACATTGGAATATTTAACCAAGAGGAATATTGTTTTTTAACAGGCGAAGAACTGGCAAGATCTTTAAAAGCGGACGATGCGCTGTGGGTTTGGGGAGTGTTGTCGGCTATTCCAAAAGATGTTCCGCTGGAAGAAATTTTGAAATATGAATATCCGTATTCAAGAGATAATGGAGAAATTTGGGGAAATCCAATCACCATGCAACATCCCCACGCTGTAATTGAAATTGTTCCTTGGGATGGGATGTTGACTTTAGTAATCAGCTCAGATGATAAGCTGGTTGAAAGAATTCATCAAAAAGTTCCTAATGCCGTTGACCTCTACGAAGATAATATAAGAGTTGAAGCATGGCATAAGGAACAGGAGGAAAAGAATACATCGAAAGAATAAAAAACAAAAATCCCTTTGATGAAAACCTTAGGGATTTTTTTAATCCGATATTGATTTCGTGGGGAATATAGTCTAATATTAAAATTAGAGAAAATCACGAGAAGAAAAACTATAAATTTACAATACATAAGAGGAAATTTGGAGAGATGTTTCGATTGAAAAATGATTTTTATACTGCAAACCTTTGGATAGACGATTTTATCTATCCGATTGAAAAGAACATGAAAACAAAAACAGAATTTTATTTGCCGATTGGGAGAAAGACCGTATCAACAAAAGATATTTGTATCGATATTGTAATGGAAGTATTTTCTGAAAGACGACATGCAAGCAATTATGCTTTATTAGGTGCAAGATTTATCTCAACCAATGCCAATCGATTGGAAGTTGAAATATTATTGGATAAGATGAGTTGTCCGTTGGAAAAAGAGCGCATGATAAATGATACAATATTTTGGGGATTGCCGAGTGAATATGCTGAATCCGTATTGTCCGCATCAAAGCAAATTCTTATGCAAAGTTCTGATTTTCCATCGGGAAAGCTGTTTTTTAATGTAGCGGCTCATGCTTATATCGGTTCGAGTAAACTTGTTTTTGAAAAAGTAACAAAAAGCATTTTACCATTACTGTTAAAGCGAATCAACGGAGCGACGACGGATGAAATGGAGATATTATTTTCAAAAGGAAGTTGATGAGATGAATGTATAAAAAAGGTTGGGGGAGATTCCCGCAACCTTTTTGAATTTTATTTGTTTTATTTTACGACGATATTGAAGATTTTTCCCGGTACGAAGATTTCTTTTACAATCGTCTTGCCTTCCAAGAATTGATTGATTCTATCGTCTTTTTTCATTTCTTCTTTGGCAAGATTGACATCGGAATCTTTCGGCACCGAAATTTTTCCTCGCATTTTTCCGTTGATTTGAATTGGAATTTCGATGACATCGTCGATGGTTTTTTCTTCATCCCACTGTGGCCAATCGCTTTGGTTGAGCATGCCGCCGAAGTTTTGTAGCTGCCAAATTTCTTCGGTGATATGCGGCGCAATCGGATAAAGCAGGGTGATGAATGTTTGAAGCTCCGCCTTGGTCACGAATCCGTCGTCGTAGAATTCGTTGATTGCCGACATGAGTGCGGCGATGGCGGTGTTGAATTTCATCGCTTCAATATCCAAACTCACTTTTTTAATCGTCTTGTGCATCAATGAGGTATGTTTGTCGGAGTATTTATTTTCATCGGTGACAATTTCCTGCAATTTCCAAACTCTATCTAAGAATCGCTTACAGCCTCGAAGGCTCGCATCGGACCATACGGCTGCTTTTTCGTATTCTCCGATGAACATCATATAGGTTCGAAGCGTGTCGGCGCCATAGGATTCGATAATTTCGTTCGGATTGATGACATTGCCGCGTGACTTGGACATTTTTTCGCCGTCTCCACCGAGAATAAGTCCCTGCGCAGTTCGTTTTGCATAAGGCTCTTTGAACGGCACGACGCCGATGTCGTATAAGAATCGATGCCAAAATCTTGAGTAAATCAAGTGACGGGTGACATGCTCCATCCCGCCGTTGTACCAATCGACCATTCCCCAGTAGTTCAAACTTTCATCGGACGCCAATTTTTCCGTATTGCGCGGATCCATGTAGCGTAGGAAGTACCAAGAGGAGCCTGCCCATTGCGGCATGGTGTCGGTTTCTCTTTTGGCGTCTTGTCCGCATTTCGGACATTTTACATTCACCCAGTCCGGTATGTTGGCGAGCGGCGACTCTCCGGTGTCGGTCGGATGATAGTTATCGACGACAGGAAGTTTTACCGGTAATTCTTCTTCCGGAACGGGAATCATTCCGCAATGCTCACAATGGATGATTGGAATCGGTTCTCCCCAATAGCGCTGGCGATTGAATGCCCAATCCTTCATTTTGTAGTTGACTTTTCTTTTTCCGAAGCCTTGTTCCTCGGCATAGTTGATCATTTTTTCGATGGCTTCACGCGGTTTCATTCCGTTGATGATGTCGGAGTTGATGATGATGCCGTTGTCGATGTCGTCGAATGCGCCTTCTTCAATATTTCCGCCGGCAATAACTTCGACGATCGGCAAGTTGAATTTTTTGGCAAATTCCCAGTCTCTGCCGTCATGTCCCGGAACACCCATTACCGCACCGGTACCGTATCCCATCATGACATAGTCGGAAACCCAAATCGGCATTTCTTTTTTTGTTACGGGATTGATGACGCTGAGTCCGTCGATGCATACGCCGGTCTTGTCTTTTGCCATCTGCACGCGGTCGAATTCGGTCTTTTTCTTTGCTAATGCCTGATACTCGGCAATGGCATCCATGTTGTGAATCTTTGCCGCCATTTCTTCTAAAATCGGATGCTCGGGAGCGATTACCATAAAGGTTGTTCCGTAGAGCGTGTCCGGTCGGGTGGTAAAGACATTGATTTTCTGCTCGCTGTCTTTGACTTCAAAATGAATTTCCGCGCCGTAGGAGCGACCTATCCAGTTTTCCTGCTCCGTCTTGATGCGCGGCAAGAAGTCAAGGAATGGCAATTCGTCAAGCAATTTGTCGGCGTAGTCGCGAATTTTAAGAAACCATACATCTTTTTCAAGCTGGATGACTTCATTTCCGCAGCGGTCGCAGATTCCGTTTTGCGATTCTTCGTTGGCAAGAACGACTTTGTCATGCTCGCAGAAGTTGACGAAGGTTTTGTTTTTGAATGCCAAGCCGTTTTTGAATAATTGTAGAAAAATCCACTGCGTCCATTTGTAAAAGTTTTCGTCGGTCGTATCGATTTCTCTGTTCCAGTCAAAAGAAAATCCGGTCGCCTTGAGCTGGCTGGAGAATATTTTTATATTATCATCGGTCACCTTGCGCGGATGCTGTCCCGTTTGCATTGCGTAGTTTTCAGTCGGCAATCCGAATGCATCCCATCCAATCGGAAAGAGTACATTGTAGCCTTGTAATCTGCGTTTTCTTGAAATTACTTCAAGGGATGAGTAGGCACGAATATGCCCGACATGAAGTCCGGCTCCCGATGGATACGGAAACTCGACCAATGCAAAAAATTTAGGTTTTTCCGAGCCGGTTATCGCCTCGAAAGTTTTGTTGTCTTCCCAAATTTTTTGCCATTTTTTTTCAATCAAATTTGGATTGTAGTTCATAAATTCCTCCTAAAACAAAAAAACTTCATCTCAATATAAAGACGAAGTTCGCGGTACCACTTTATTTGGTGCAATGCACCCACTCAAAGACCGATAACGGAGTCACCCGATAAATGTTTTGCATCCATAGCTCCAAGGCGAGTTCGACAAGTATAAGTATATCTTTGCACCAACCAGATACTCTCTGAAAAATATAATTTGACTACTATTCCTTTTCATTGCTTTGCAAGAGATAATAGCATATTTTACAATATAAATCAAGCATTTTGGCAAAATTTGTGGTATGATATTGAAGAATGAGGAGAAAGTATGAGTTGTAATGAATATATAAGTGCGATTTTGAAAAAATTGCCGGATAATCCCGGCGTCTATCTGATGAAAAATTCTTTCGGCGACATTATTTATGTAGGCAAGGCGATTTCGCTGAAAAAAAGAGTTCGTCAGTATTTCAACAAGAATATCAAAGACATCAAGGTGCTGGCGATGGTCAGCAATATTGACGACATTGAATATATCATCACGAACAATGAGATGGAAGCGCTGATGCTGGAGAACAATCTCATTAAAAAGAACAAACCTTTTTACAATATTTTGTTGCGCGATGATAAATCCTTTCCTTATATCAAGGTGACGCAGGAGGATTTTCCAAAGGTCTATAAGACGCGAAACAAATTGGACAAGGACGGAATTTTTTTCGGCCCCTACACCGATGTGTTGATGGTGAACAAATATTTGCAGGACATCCTTCGATTTTTCAAGATTCGTGATTGCAGTCGAAATATCGAGCGCTCGATAGCGACGGGGGAGAGGCCTTGTTTGAATTATCATATCGGGATTTGTTCCGCACCTTGCGCATCGAAAATTTCAAAGGAAGAATATAACAAAGATGTGGAATCGGCGATTGAATTTCTCAAGGGCAATCATGAAAAAATCAAGGCGATTTACAAAGAAAAAATCGAGCAGGCGGTCAGCGAGCTGCGATTTGAAGATGCGGCGGAACTTAGGGATAAGCTGTATAATTTGAATACGATGCGTGAAAAGCAAAATGTTTCCATCAAAAAATATCGCAACAGCCAACATTATATTTCTTTCGCTCAGGACGATTCCAAAGTCGTATTTACGATTTTAATTTATGAAGACGGAAATCTGATTGCGAGAGAGCATTATGATTTTGATTTGCAAATCGGAGAAGCGAGCGAGGTGCTGCCGTCCTTCATCATGCAGTATTATACGGACAATCCTTCGCTTCCCAAAGAAATCTATGTCGAAGAAGAAGCGGGAGATGTCGCGGCATTGTCCCATGCGCTGTCCGACGCGAATGAATGCAGGGTGCTCGTCCAAATTGCAAAAATCGGAAAGAAAAAAGAGATTTTGCTTTTGGCAAAAAAGAATTCGCAGGAGCAGCTCAAATTTTTGGAGCTGAAAAGGCAGCGAAAAGAAAGCTATGCTCAAAATGCATTGGGCGAATTGGAGCAGATTACCGGCGTTTCTCCGATTCGAATCATCGAGTCGTATGATATTTCCAATATCGGCGGAGCGGATTCGGTCGGCGTCAAGGTCGTTTTTAAAGACGGGAAAAAATCGCCGTCGGATTATAGAAAGTATCGCGTGCATACCGAGGGCAAACCCGACGATTACGCCTCCACCGCCGAAGTGATTGAGCGTCGTCTCAAAAGAGGGGATTTTCCGGATATCATTTTGCTTGACGGAGGGAAAGGACATGTTTCGACTATCAAAAAAGTATTGCAGCAAAATGCGGTGTCGATTCCCGTATTCGGGATGTTTAAGAACGATAAGCATCAAACCGAAGGATTGACGGATGAATACTCGGATTATAAAGTGAAGAAAAACAGCAAATTGTTTCGTTTGCTTTCGGAAATTCAAAATGAGGTGCATCGCTTCGCCATCAACTACCATCGCAAGTCGAGAGAAAAATCGATGATTCGCTCTCAGCTCGATGAAATCAAAGGTGTCGGCGAGAAGAGAAAGCTCATGCTGTTGCGCACTTTCGGCAGCGTGGAGAATATTAAAAAACAAAGTGTTGAAGTTTTGGCTCAGCTGGACGGAATGAACAGAGCGGTCGCCGAAGCCATCGTGGCGCATTTTGCAAAGAAAAATGAGGAGAGATAATGAGTACGGAAGTTTCAGTTTTAGAAATGATACGGGAGATGCAACTGAACTGCATCAATATCGCAAAGGAAGATAAAATCGTCAAAGAATCCGACATCAATCGACCGGGCATGCAACTGGTCGGCTATTACCAATTTTTTCCATACGAAAGAATCCAAGTAATCGGGAATGTGGAATATGCTTATCTGCAGTCGCTGTCTCATGAAGAGAAGCTTGAAAAACTCGATACTTTCATGACATACAACTTTCCGATGCTCTGTGTCACGAGAGGGCATAAAATTTCAGAAGAGATGATTGCGCTGGCAAAAAAGCATGACCGATTTTTAGTGCAAAGCGATTTGCCGACAACCAAGTTTATTTCGAAAATTTCGGGTTATATCAACAACAAGACCGCGCCGGTCGAAGTGACGCATGGCGTATTGGTCGATGTTGACGGCTTGGGCATTTTAATCAAAGGAGACAGCGGAATCGGAAAAAGCGAGGCGGCGCTGGAACTGATTAAGAGAGGACATCGTCTGGTCTCGGATGATGCGGTTGAAATCAAAAAATTGGAAGACGATATGCTCGTCGGACAATCGCCGGAAATTACGCAATATATGATGGAGATTCGCGGCATCGGTTTGTTGGATATCAAAAGTCTGTATGGAGTCGGAGCGGTCAAGCCGAGCAAGACCATCGACTTGGTGGCTTATCTTGAAAGTTGGGATGAGAACAAATATTACGACCGTCTGGGAATGGACGAAGAGTATATGGAAATTTTAGGCGTCAAGATTCCGCTCATTATGGTGCCCGTCAAGCCCGGGCGAAATATTGCGGTTATTTTGGAAATCGCCGCAAGAAATCAGCGTCAGAAATTTATGGGCTACAATGCGGCGGTGGAATTTAACAAAAAATTGATTAACAAGCTGGCGAAAGAAAGCAGGAAAAACAGAAAGTAATATTTGTTGCATAAAAATTTGCTTTTGCATTTTGAAATATTTTCAAAGCGAGCTTTCGATTAAGTAAGATTGAAAAATATTTTCCGATATGAGATAATGAAAACAGGAGGGGAGGTCACCCATGAATAAAATTGTAGTAAAAATTGCAAATCAGGAATATTCGATTGCCGGAGATGAAGAGAAGGATTATATCCTAAGCCTTGCATCTCATGTCGATGAGCAGATAAAAATCGCACTTGAAAAATCACCGAAAATCAATAATGTGACGCCGGTCATCTTGGCATCCATCAATATTGCGGACCAATATTTCAAACAAAAAGAGAAAAATAAAGAGTTGATGGAGCAAATCAATTATTCGGCTTCCAACGAGCAGCAGGAAGATTGGATGCAAAGAGATTCGGATTTGATTGAAGAACAGAACGAAAGCATCAACAAGTTGTTTGAGCGAATTCAAAAGCTCGACAATATTTTGCTTGAAAAAAATAAAGAAATCAGCGACTTACAGGCGGAATTGGACAATCGAGTCTTGGAGAACCAAAAACTCAACGAGCTGATCAACCAATTCCAAAATGATATTTATAATTTACAAATCGAGCTGACGGCATTGACCGACGATGCGCTCAAAGGAACCGTATGATAAATCGTATCGAGCTGCTTGCTCCCGCCGGAACTTTCGAATCGCTTGTGGCTGCCGTTCAAAACGGAGCCGATGCGGTATATATCGGGGGCAGTCAATTTGGCGCGCGTGCCTTTGCCGGTAATTTTTCAAATGAAGAAATTATCCGCGCGGTTGAGTATGCGCATATTCGTGATGTAAAAATTTATGTCGCCGTCAACACGCTGATAGAAGACAAGGACTTTGACGACTGCATCGCTTTTATCGATTTTCTGTACCGTCAGGATGTGGATGCCGTCATCTTGCAGGATGTCGGATTGGCATCCTATGTGCATCGCCACTATCCCGATTTGGAAATCCATGCTTCGACACAGATGAGCATTGCCAATTCGGAAGATGCGCTCTTTTACAAAAGTCTCGGTTTCAGCCGAATCGTTGTCGCTCGTGAAAATACGGCGGAAGAAATTCGGCGAATGCAGGAGAAAACCGGACTCGAAATTGAAGCCTTCGTACATGGGGCGCTTTGTGTATCGTACAGCGGAAAATGTCTGTTCAGCTTTGCGAATGGCGGACGCTCAAGCAATCAAGGCGCATGTGCGCAGCCTTGTCGAAAGAAATATCATTTCGACAAGGGCGGTTTACCGGTAAGTCATTTTTTGAGCACAAAAGATTTGTGCACCATCAAAGATTTGAAACAAATCATTGAAAACGGGGTATATTCGCTCAAAATTGAAGGTCGTATGAAAAGGCCGGAATATGTGGCAACGGTCGTACGCAGCTATCGTCAGGCAATCGATGCGCTGATGAACAATAAGGCAATTGACTTGGCGCGTTTGGAGCGGGATATGGCGAGCATTTTCAATCGCGAATTTACGAGGGGATTCATTCTTGGTGATTTGCCGAAAAATCTCGTCAACAACAAAACGCCCAACAACATCGGTGTGCCGATTGGAAAAATCACGAATATTGACAGCAAAAATAAAAAGCTCGACATTTTACTCGAGCAGGAAGTGAGTAAAGGCGACGGGCTGAGTCTCGGCGAGCATATCGGCCGCATTTTTGTGGGCAAAAATCAAGTTGAGAAAGCCTACAAGAATCAGACGATAACGATTGATTTTATCGGACGAGCGAAAGTAGGGGATGTCGTTCGCAAAACGAGTGACAAAAATCTTCTGCAGATGGCGAGCGACAGCATTCGTGCAGAAAATATCAAGACGGCGCTTTTTGCAAAAGTGTCCGTGCGACGCGATGATTTTCCGAGAATTGAGGTTTGGGATAATCGCAACAATCATATTCTTTATGTCGAAGAATCCGAAAAAGCACAAGATGCGTTGACCAAAAGTTTGAGCGATGAAGAAATCACTACGCAGCTAAGCAAGACGGAGAGCGAGCCGTATCGATTCGTCAATTTTGACATTCAGATGGACGACGGTATTTTTCTTAAAAAATCGACGCTTAACAGTTTAAGAAGAAATGCCCTGCTTCTGATAAATGAAAAAAGAAAGAAATTATATATCAGAAATATTTCAGAGGAACGCAATACAAATGCGTTTTCTGCCTTGGATGCAAAAAGTGAAACTATTGATATTCCAAATAAAAACGAAAACTCAAACGAGCAGAAAGCAGAAAATAATCAGTCGCAACATTTCCCTACGAAAAATTTGAGCGTGGAAATGTTTCACATTCGTTGCAGAAATCAGGAGCAAATTCGAGCCTGTCAGGAGATGGGCATTCGACATGTTTATACGGACAGCATCGAGCTGTATCTCTATGCCGAAGAACTTTCGCTCGACGCATTTTATATGACGCCGATTATGCTCAAAGATTCGCAGATTGATGAGCTGATGCATATAATAGAAGAATACCGGCCGAATCTTTTGACGACGAGCTTGGGCTTTGCAAAAAAAGTAGCGGTTTTTTATAAAGCACATTCGATTGAACGCAAAATTCATTTGGATTATTATTTCAACGCCTATAATTCCTATACTTTTGCACAAATTGAATCGCTCGGTTTCATCGACACGGCGACAATCAGCTTGGAGCATCCTTTTATGCAAAAATATTCGGAGGATGTCATCCCAAATTGGGCGGAATATCCTTTATATATTCATCCGGCTTTGATGGTGACGGAATATTGTCCTTATAAAAAGAAGACGATTTGTCCAAGCTGTCAGGTCGATGGAGCGAAACTGTTGTCGGATGACGGGAATGTAAAAATCACGATTGCTCGCGATATGTTTTGCCGAATGCAGTTGATGGGCGAGCAGGCGCTGGATTTTTCATCGACACTTTCGAGAGCGAAGGATTATGCGCTCACAAAATATCGAATCGACCTGCTTCATGAGGATAAAAAACAAACCAAACAATTGATTGCAGGATATTTAGGAAAATAACTATGGACAAAAAATCAATTTCAAATTTAGAATTTCATAAAGTCATCGAGCTTTTGTCGGAGCGCATCAACACCGATTTGGGCAAGGAGATTGCTCACAATTTGGTTGCAAGCTCCGATGCGGATGAAGTTAATCGATTGCAGGAGGAGACTTCGGAGGCGCAAAAGCTGATTATCGAAGGCGCCAATGTCAGCGTGTATAATTTGAAAAATATTTCAGATAAACTCAAGCTGGCTGAAATCGGCGCGCGAATCGACCCGATGTCTCTGCTTTCCGCAGCGAACAATTTGCGCTCGGCTCGAATCATCGCCGACAAATTGGCGACGCGCGAGGATTTGCCGCTGATGAAGGAGCGGGCGGAAGAACTCTATTCCAATATTGCGCTTGAAACTCAAATTTTTGACGCGATTATTTCGGAGGAAGAAATTTCGGACAATGCGAGTCCCGAATTGCGCAGAATTCGGCGCGAAATGCAAATGACGAAGGAGCGAATCAAAAACAAGCTCAATCAAATCGTTTCCTCCGAAGCAACTTCAAAATATCTGCAAGATACCATCGTCACGCAAAGACAGGATCGATATGTTATTCCTGTCAAAGCGGAATATCGCTCGAACTTTCAGGGAATCGTTCACGACACTTCTTCTTCGGGCGCGACCATTTTTATGGAGCCGATGGTCGTGGTTGAGATGAACAATCAGCTTCGGATTTTGAGCCAAAGCGAAAAAGATGAAATCGAGCGAATTCTGATGATGCTTTCCAACGAAGTCGGTGGATATGCTCAAAGTATTTTGCGTAATCAACAATTGCTTGCGGAAATAGATTTTGTCATGGGAAAAGGAAAGTTTTCGGTGCAAATCAATGCGATTTCTCCGAAAATCAATAAAAATAAAATCATTCGTCTCAAAAATGCGAGACATCCGCTGCTCGACCCGCAAACCGTCGTGCCGCTCAATCTGATGATCGGCGATCGTTATAACACTTTGGTAATTACGGGTCCCAATACCGGCGGAAAGACCGTCACGCTCAAAACAGTCGGCTTGCTTTCGCTGATGTTTCAAGCGGGACTTCATATTCCTTGTGATTTTGGGAGCAGCATGTATGTATTTGACGATATCTTTTCGGATATCGGGGACGAGCAGAGCATCAGCCAAAATCTGTCCACTTTTTCATCGCATATGGTCAACATCGTGCGGATTTTAGAAAAGGTCAGCAAACATAGCCTGCTTCTTTTGGACGAGCTCGGCTCGGGAACCGACCCGGATGAAGGCTCCGCACTCGCCATTTCGATTCTCGAATTTTTGAAAGAAAAGAAGGCGACGACGATCGCGACCACGCATTACAGCAATCTCAAAAATTATGCGCTCAACACCGAGTCCGTCGAGAATGCCAGCGTCGAATTTGATGTTGAAACGCTCGGTCCGACTTATCGGCTGCTGATTGGCGTGCCGGGTAAATCCAATGCTTTTTACATCTCGATGAAATTAGGATTGAGTCAGGAGATTATCGACAAGGCGAAGCTTCATCTGAGCGAAGATACGATTCGCATGGAAGAAATTTTGCTCAAAATCGAGAAAGACCGTCGCGCCATCGAGCGTGAAAAAGAAACGATTCATCTGACGAGCGAAAACATCAAAGGACGACTCAGCAATTTAGAGCGCAAAGAGCGGCAACTCGAGAGCAATCGGGAGCGTATTATAAAGGAAGCGAAAAAAGAAGCGCAGAAAATTGTAAAGGACGCCAAGCTGCAAAGTGAAGAAATCGTGGCGAGCCTCCGAAAAATCGAAAAGAAATCGCATCATTTGGACAATCAGGAGATTGAGCGACTTCGACGAGAGATGGCGGGACTCGATGAGCATTTCGGAGTTCGGGAAGACCTCATCGCCATCAAGGAGAGCGATGCGTTGTTGTCCGAAGAAGAAATCGTCGTCGGAGCAACTGTCTTTATCACAAGTTTTCAGCGCAATGCCACCATCGTGAGCGTCGATTCGCGAAAAAAACAAGCGGTGGTTCAGATGGACAATATGAAAATCAATGTGCCGATGTCGGTTTTGGAACGCGCGGAAAAACCGAAGGAGAGCAAATCTTCTCCAAGCGGCGCGGGCAAAATTTACAAGAGCAAAGCGATGTCGATTTCATCCAGCGTGGATCTTCGCGGCATGGATTTGGAGCAGGCGATGGACGAGCTTACAAAATATCTGGACGATGCGTATTTGTCGAATATGCAGACGGTAACTGTAATTCATGGAATGGGAACGGGCGTACTCAAAAAAGGAGTTGAAAAAATGCTCAAGTCCATTAAATATATTAAATCCGCTCGAGCGGGAAGCTACGGCGAAGGCGGACAGGGTGTTACAATTGTTAATTTCAAATAAAATAAGAAGTGATGGTGAACTATGTCAAAGAGCGATAATATGGATTTAATCAACTTAATCCAAAACGAATTTTCAAAGTTAAGCAAAGGACAGAAAATAATAGCACAATTTATTTTATCGGATTACGACAAGGTGGCGTTTATGACGGCGGCAAAACTCGGAGATACTGTCGGAGTCAGCGAATCGACGGTTGTTCGATTTGCCAACGCACTCGGTTTTTCGGGCTATCCCGAGCTCCAAAAATCTTTACAGGAGCTTATCAAAACCAAGTTGACGACGGTGCAGCGTGTGGAAATGTCCAAGGAATACTCCAACGACTTCACGACTTTGAAAAAAGTTTTGCGCGCGGACATCGAAAATATCAAAGGAACTTTGGACGATATCGACCCCGATGCGTTTGAGAGTGCCATCAATAAAATCATCCATGCCAAAAAAATATACATCGTCGGTCTGAGAAGCTCGGCGACGCTGGGGGAATATCTCGCATTTTATCTCAACTTCATTTTGGACAATGTGGTTTTGGTAAATTACGGTATTTCGGATGTATTTGAACAAATTCTCAAAGTCACCGAGGACGATTTGGTAATCGGAATCAGTTTTCCGCGCTATTCGACAAGAACTTATGAGCTGCTTGAGTATGCGAAGGAGCAGGGAGCGAATATCATTTCGATAACGGACAGCAAGTTGGCGCCGATTTCGGAGCTTTCTTCCGATATTTTGATTGCCCGCAGCAATATGGCTTCCTTTGTCGATTCGTTGGTCGCACCGTTCAGCGTTGCCAATGCCCTTATCGTGTCCGTCGGCATGCGAAAAAAATCCGAAATCAAAACATCCTTCGACAAATTAGAAAAAATATGGAAAGAGTATAGAATCTATGATAACAAATAATGTCATCGCCATCGACGGACCATCCGGCTCCGGCAAAAGTACAGTATCCAAAAAATTGGCTCAAAAACTCAAATTGCTTTATATCGATACGGGAGCGATGTACCGCGCCGTTACCTACAAGGTGGGAAATCTCGATTTGAGAGACGAGGAGCAGTTGAAGAAAATTTTGTCACAAACCGGTTTTGCTTATTGCGAGGACAATCTTTGCATGGACGGTCGTGTGCTCGGCGATGAAATTCGAACACCTCAAATCGATGCCGCCGTTTCGAAAGTTTCCGCCAATCCCATCGTGAGAGAATATCTGATGCGACAACAAATCGAGCTCGGCAAAAACAATCCGTCGGTCATGGACGGCCGAGATATCGGAACGGTGTTATTTCCGCAAGCGATTTTGAAAATTTTTCTCACGGCGGATATTCAGTCCAGAGCGAACAGACGCTTTTGTCAAAACGAAAGACGCGGAATCAAGCAGAGCAATCTTCAAGAGATTGCCGAGCAAATAGAGGCGAGGGATATTTTTGACTCGACCCGAGAAATGTCGCCGCTCAAAAAAGCGGAAGACGCAATTGAAATTGACACGAGCAATTTATCCGTCGATGAAGTGGTAGAGAAAATAGAAGAATTATATAAAGAGCGAGTGAAATTATGTACTATGCATTAAAAGGAATTTGTCGTGTGATTGTCGCCATCATCTATCGATTGCAAATCACAGGCTATGAAAATATACCCGAAGGAGCATTTGTCGTCGTGGGGAATCATACTGCCATCTTCGACCCGATTATCATTTCCTTCATCACCAAAAGGCCAATTCATTTTATGGCAAAAGCGGAGCTGTTTCGAACCAAATTTACAAAATGGCTGTTCGAATCGGTCAAAACCATCAAAGTCGAAAGAGGAACCAACGACATTTCCGCTATTAAAAAAAGTTTGAGCGTACTCAAAAGAGGGGACATTCTCGGACTCTTTCCGGAAGGCACGAGAACGACGGGCAAAGATGCGAATGTCGATGCGAAATCCGGTGCGGTCATGTTGGCTCATCGCTCAAAGGTACAAATTTTGCCGGTGGCGATTACGGCGACCTATCGACCTTTTTCAAAAATTAAGGTCAATATTTTGCCGACTTTTGATCCGGAACTATATTTAGAGGACGGATTGGATTATGAAAAAACATCCAATATTTTATTAGAAACGATTTATAAAGGAGTTGAGGAGAATTAGAGTCGAAATTGCAAAACATAGCGGATTTTGCTATGGAGTGAATCGTGCAATGGAAATCACAAATCAGCAGTTGCAATCAACCGACGACACGATTTATGCCATCGGCCCGCTCATTCACAATGATCAGGCGATGGACAAATTGACCGAAAAAGGGTTGATTATCGAAGAAGATTTGGATAAAATGAAAAAAAATTCCTTCGCAATTATAAGAAGTCATGGACTAGCTAAGCACTTTTATGATACAATGAATGATAAAGGTATTGCCATTGTTGACGCAACATGTCCGTTCGTAAAAAAAATACAAAAAATTGTTTTTGAAGGGTCTAATAAAGGGTATGAAATAATCATTATTGGCGATAAAAATCATCCGGAGATAATTGGTATAAGCGGTTGGATAGACAAAGCGCACACCATTATCAATTCGATTGAGGAAGCAAATCAATTTCAAGGTTTATGCAGCAGAAAATATCTCGTAGTGGTTCAGACAACATTTAAGCAAGAGAGTTTCCAACAAATCGAAAAAATTCTAAAAGAGAAACTGGATGATGTCGAATTTTGTAATACCATTTGTTATGCAACAAAACAAAGACAGGATTCAGCCGAAGATCTTTCAAAAAAAGTGGATGCAATGATTGTGGTGGGCGGTAAAAAAAGTTCAAACACTTTGAAGCTTGCCGAGATTTGCAGAAAACATTGTATGACTTTTTTGATTGAGACAGTTGAGGATTTGGACATAGAAAAAATCAAAAATCTAAACTATGTTGGAATTGTTGCGGGTGCATCCACCCCGGATTTCGTCATACAAGAGGTTTTTGATCTTGTTAACAAAATATAAATTTAAGGAGTTGGAATTAATGATTAGTGAAATGGAAAAACTATTAATGGAAGAAGAGCAAAATTACCAAGAGGTATACAAGGGCTCAAGAGTAAAAGGAATTGTTGAGGTTGTAAAGCCGGATTCATTCTATATTTCTTTGAGCTACAAAACCGACGGTATTCTTCCAAAATCTGAGGCGGGTCTTTGCGATGACATCAAAGTTGGTGACGAGCTGGATCTGGAAGTAATAAAAATCGACAAAAATACAGGAGAAATAGTTCTTTCCAAGAAGAGAATCGATGATTTCAAAACTTGGGAAGAGATTAACATTTCCGATATTATCAATGTGAAGGTCGTTGAAAAAAATGAAAAAGGTCTTATCGCTCGATACAAAGGAAATGTGAGAGGATTTATCCCACTAAGTCATATTGAAACCAAATTTATTGGGGATGAAGCACTCGACAAATATCTTGGACAGGAATTTGATGTTGAAATCATAGATTTAGTTCCAAAGAAAAAGAGACTCATTTTATCAAGAAAAAATCTTCTACAAAAAGAAGTTGAAGACAATAGAAAACAAATTCTTGAGCAAATTACCGAGGGAAAAGTGTTCTCCGGAATTGTAAAAGATATCAAGGACTATGGAATTTTTGTAGATATCGGTGGAATTACCGGTTTGGTGCATGTCAGCGAATTGTCTTGGAATCGTCGCGAAAATGTTGAAAAAATGTTTGAGCTTGAGCAAAAAGTGGATGTTCAGGTTATCAGCTACGATTCTGAAAAAGACAGATTGTCACTCAGTATCAAATCGCTTGTTCCGAATCCATGGGAAGTGTTTGTAAATAAAACAAATCCCGGCGATATCATCAGCGGAGAAGTAAAAAATATTAAAGATTACGGCGTATTTATTTCTATTGAAGAAGGTATTGACGGTTTTGTTCACATTTCAAATATTTCAAAAGACTACATCAAAAATCCTAGTGATGTTGTGAAAATTGGTGACAAACTTGAGGCGAAGGTGCTCAATATCGACCCTGAAGCTAAAAAGATTGAACTTACACTGATTCTAACGGAGGAAGAACCGGAAGCTGCAGAAGAATCGAATGATGCTCCTGTAGAAGAAGTTACTTCCGATGATGGAATAGATGAAATTATCGAAACGGAGGAGTAAAAAATAATGAAAAGTTATGTATGTGATGTATGTGGATATGTCTACGATCCAGCACAAGGTGACCCGGATAACGGCGTTGCTCCGGGAACTGCTTGGGAAGATGTACCTGCAGATTGGGTTTGCCCACTTTGCGGCGTAGGCAAAGATGATTTTTCTGAAGAATAATCGACAGCAGGGAAGCTACTCAATCGAGTAGCTTTCTTAATGTGTCCAAAGGTTGAAATATTGTCAAAACCTTTGGCAGTTTTGACAGCATGTGGTGCACTGTATGGTTCATATAAATCTTGGTTGATTTAAGGGGGAAATATGAAAAATAATTACTTTACATTACAAACAAGTTTTGCGTCAACAAACAATTCAGCATTACAAAACTGCTCATCGAAATTGTATTATAAACGAAATGCGTTTACACTCATCGAAATTTTGATTGTGATTACGATACTGCTCAGTCTGTCGGTGCTTGGTGCGATAAAATACATAAGCGTCGTGGAAGAGAACAATATCAATTTGGATTTGGTCAATGCACGAACGATTGCGGAAGGTGTCAAATTGGCGGGCGTATCCAATGCCATCGACCTCAAAACCGATGTCAGCAATCAGCCAATCAACTCCACCGCACTATCCAAATATCTGGATGGCGAAATGAAGCCCAAAAGTAAAAAATACGGTGCCAACAATGCCGCATTTACTTACAGTATCAGCGATCAGAAAATAACAGTGAGCGCCAATGGACAAATCTTGTATCCATTGCCGAAAACAGCGAATACGACAAATTAAAGAGGACTGCATGGAAAAATGGTTTTTAAAAAAAAGAAATTTTTGGCCGGAAGAATTACAGAAGGAATTTGATATTCCGCTCTTTTTGGCGGAAATTTTGGCAAGACGGGATTTAAAATCGAAAGAAGAAATAAAAAATTATCTGAAAAGAAGTCGCTCATCCGAGCATAGTCCGTTTTTGTTTAAGGATATGGACAAAGCGGTCGATTTGTTATTGGAGAAAAAACAAAAGGGCGAAAAATTTTTGCTCTCGTTGGATTATGATGTCGACGGCATCATCAGCGGAGCGGTTTCTTATTTAGGTTTGCAAAAATTGGGCTTTGATTGCGAATGTATTTTCCCACATCGAGTCAGCGATGGCTACGGCATCAACAATCGAATCGTGCAATATGCGATTGACAACAACTTCGCCACCATCGTCACTTTTGACAACGGGATTGCCGCTTTTGACGCAATCGATTTTGCCAAAGAAAACGGCATCGATGTCATCGTGACCGACCATCATGAAGTGCCGCAGATTCTTTTGAATGAAAAAGAAGAGGATGAGCTGGTCGATGCGCTTGCGATTATCAATCCGCACCAAAAACTTTGCGATTATCCGTATCCCGATATCTGCGGAGCCGCGATTGCATACAAACTGGTATTGGCAATCAATTTGGCGATGGGATATGAAGAAAACCATCTATCCGATATCTATCCTCTGGTTGCGATTGCAACGATTTGTGATGTAATGAACCTTGTGGATGAAAATCGAATTTTTGTTCACTACGGTCTAAATGCGCTTCAAGATATTCACAATACGGGATTGAAAGCCTTGATGCAGGCGCTCGGAATCGAAAGAACGCCTACGGTTTACGATATCGGTTTTCGCATCGGCCCATGTTTCAACTCGAGCGGGCGACTCAGATCGGCTGAAAAAGCATTCGAGCTTTTGATTGAAACGGACTCGGGCAAAGCGACGGCGCTTGCCGAAGAATTGATAACTCTGAATCGCGAAAGAAAACAGCTCACCATCGATGCAACACAAAAGGCGATTCAAATCGTCGAAGAACAACAGCTTTTCAAAAACAATATTATTTTGCTGAAATTGGAGGATGTGCACGAAAGTTTGGTCGGCATCATCGCCGGCAGATTGAAGGACAGATATCAGGTGCCCGTCATCGTCTTTGCTGTATCCGAAGATTTTTATAAAGGTTCCGCCCGCTCCGTTGAAGAGGTCAATATTTTTGAAGTGCTTTCTTCTTTCAAAAAATATTTTCTCAAATTCGGCGGTCATGCGATGGCGGCGGGACTGAGCGTCTCCATGGAGAATTTTGATGCCTTTGAAAAAGAAATCATCGAACGGATGAATGCACTCGAGCTTTCTCATGAGCATACTTTTTTGATTGACAATGTGGCGAGCTTTGACATTTTGAGCTTGGAGCTTTTCAGAGCATGTAATTTGTTCGAGCCGATGGGCAAGGGGAATCCGGAGCTTTTGTTTTCTTCCAAAGATGTAAAAATCAAAAATATGACTTTGTTGGGCGAAAAAAAGAATGTTTTGCGTTTGGATTTCATCTCGAATCAAATCGTAAAATCCTTTGTATCTTTTTCGCCGGAAAAAATCCTGGAAAAAATCAAAAATAAACTGGATTTATCGCCGGAGCGTGATATAATAGGTATGCCGGCAAACGAATTACAAAGCATTTCGTTTGATATTTTATTCAAAATGGGAATCAATCATTTCAAAGGGAATGAATATTTGAACCTTGAATTGATTTCAATACGATAAGGAGATAAAATGAATTTACAAGATACGATTAGAACGGTTGAAGATTACCCGAAGGAGGGAATCAGTTTCAAAGATATTACGACCTTGCTCAAAGACAAGGATGCCTACAAAATTGCAATTGATACGATGGTTCAAAATATCAAAAATAAAAATGTGAAAGTTGATTATATCGTCGGAATCGAAGCGCGCGGTCTTTTGCTCGGCTCCGCGGTGGCTTACGGACTCGGTGTCGGATTCATTCCGGCAAGAAAACCGGGCAAGCTCCCTTGTGATGTGATTTCATGCAGCTATGATTTGGAATACGGCTCAACCGCAATCGAAATTCACAAAGATGCTATTTCCAAAGGTGATAAAGTGATTATCGTGGACGATTTGCTCGCAACCGGCGGAACGGCGGCGGCGGTCGAAAAATTGGTATATCAAGCGGGCGGCGAATTGCTCGGCTTTGAATTTTTGATTGAGCTGGACTTTTTGGAAGGTAGAAAAAATTTACAAAGCAAAGATATCAATGTCCAAATCCATTATTAGAAACAAACGGAGAATTTGAATTTCAGATTCTCTTTTTTAATACCAGAAGTTCCATCGAATTTTTTATATAATCATTTCACATACAATTTTTCTTTTCCGATGCTCATCATTGTGTTCAAACACTTGATAAATTGACAAACATATTATATAATGAAGGGTATAGGAATTTTAGGAAAGGTGGTGTTATGATTTGTTAGAGAATTTGTTACTACGAATTGAGCAATATAATCCCGATGCGGATATGAAAACCGTAGTCAAGGCTTTTAACTATGCGGATAAAGCGCATGAAAATCAATACAGGAAATCGGGCGAAAAATACATTACACATCCAATTGAAGTAGCAAAGATTCTTGCAGAGCTGGAGCTTGATGTTGAAACGATAGCGGCAGGCTTGCTTCATGATGTCATCGAGGATACCGAAGTTACCTATGAGGATATTGTGCATGAGTTCGGAAAAGAAATTGCCGATTTGACCGACGGTGTGACCAAGCTCGGCAAAATTGCATATCGCAGTAAGGAAGAGACGCAGGCCGAAAATATGCGAAAAATGTTTTTGGCAATGGGGAAGGACATTCGTGTCGTTCTTATAAAACTCGCTGACCGTCTGCACAATATGCGTACACTCAAGCACATGCGTCCTGAAAAAGCAAAAGATATTTCGATGGAGACGATTGAAATTTATGCGCCGATTGCGAATCGATTGGGAATATCCAAAGTCAAGTTGGAATTGGAAGATATTGCACTTCGATATATCGATCCGGACAGCTACTACGACTTGGTCGACAAGATTGCGCAGAAGAAAGTCGAGCGTGATGAATATATCAATTCGGTCATCAATCAGATTCATGATAAATTGGAAGAATCCCAAATCAATGCCGATGTAACCGGTAGAGCGAAGCATTTTTACAGCATATATCGTAAAATGAAGAATCAAAACAAGGAATTTGATGAAATTTTTGACCTGATGGCTGTTCGTGTATTGGTCGACAGCGTCAAAGATTGCTATTCCGTACTCGGATTGGTTCATTCGATGTGGCGACCGATTATTTCCCGAATGAAAGATTACATCGCCAATCCGAAGCCGAATATGTATCAATCGTTGCATACGACGGTTATCGGACCGGACGGCGAGCCGCTTGAAATTCAGATGCGTACTTGGGATATGCACAAGACGGCGGAATTCGGTATTGCTGCGCATTGGAAATATAAAGAAGGAAAAATCAATACCAACGAATCGGATTTGGAGTCCAAGCTCGCTTGGCTCAGACAGATGATGGAGTGGCAGAAGGAGATTTCCGACCCGCAGGAATTTATGCAGTCCTTAAAGATGGATTTGTTTGCGAACGAAGTCTATGTATTTACACCGCGAAGTGAAGTTATCGAACTTCCTGCCGGTGCAGTGCCGCTGGATTTTGCCTACAAAGTTCACTCCGAGGTCGGCAACAAGGCGGTCGGAGCGAAGGTCAACGGACGAATCGTTCCGCAAACCTACAAGCTCCAAACCGGAGATATCGTCGAGATTCTCACTTCGTCCAATTCAAACGGACCGTCGCGGGATTGGCTCAATATCGTTCAAAGCTCGCATGCCAAAAATAAAATTCGTCAATGGTTCAAAAAAGAGCGACGAGATGACAATATCAAGCAGGGCAAGGAGATGTTTGAGCGCGAACTTCGCCGCAACGGTTTCAGTCAAACCGAAGTGATGAAACAAAAATATATCGCTCCGATTTTGAAGAGCTTGAATCTCCAAAATGAAGAGGATATGTATAATGCACTCGGCTACGGAGGTGTGACAACCGGTCAAATCATTCCGCGTATTCGCGAGAAATATGAGCAGGAGCATAAAGAGGCGAAGCTGAAAAAAGCAGCTGAGCATCCCGGCGAAATCATCATCGAAGAGCCGCGCAAAAAGATGACTTCTTCCGACCAAGGCGTTCGTGTCAAAGGTCATTCGAGTATTTTAATTCGTTTTGCAAAATGTTGTAATCCGTTGCCGGGCGATGAAATCGTCGGCTATGTGACCAAGGGTCGCGGGGTGTCGATACATCGTGCGGATTGTGAGAATATCGATTTGACCGATGAGATTGCCAATGCCAAATTGGTCGAGGTCGAATGGGACCAAGGCTCAAACTCTTCAAAGGAATTCGATGTGGAAGTCAATATTCAGGCGGACGACCGACGCGGATTGTTCGTCGATGTCAGCAAGGTCTTTTCCGATGAAAAAATTATGGTGAACAGCATCAATGCACGAACCAACAAGGAATCGATTGCGACAATGTACGCCGGAATCACCGTATCGAGCAAAGAACAGCTTAAAACGATTATGAATAAATTAAAGAGAGTGGACGGAGTAATTTCCGTTACAAGGGTATAAAATGAGAGCAGTAGTACAGAGAGTACGCTATGCGAGCGTGACCTATGTTCAGGATGGAGAGGAGATTTTCTCTGAAATTTCAACAGGTCTCCAAGTTTTGCTCGGCATCACTCATTCGGACACTAAGCAGGATGTCGATTATATGGTGGACAAAATTGCGGGTCTGCGAATTTTTGAAGATGAAGATGAAAAGATGAATCGCTCACTTGCCGATGTCGACGGTCAGATTCTGTTGGTATCACAATTTACGCTGTATGGCGATGCACGCAAAGGAAAGCGACCGAGTTTTACCGAAGCGGCAAGACCGGAAGTTGCGATACCGCTTTACGAATATGCCATTGAGAAATTTTCGGCGCAGGGCATTTTGTGTCAAACCGGAAAATTCGGTGCCGAAATGCTGGTACAAATTCACAATGACGGACCGGTGACGATTTTATTGGATAGCAAAAAAATATTTTAGAGGTAATTATGCAAGTAGAAAAAATTGGACGGAATCGTTTCGATGTCAACACTTATATCGTATATAACGAAAATGCTGAAGAGGCAATTATTATTGACCCTGCCATCAACTTGGCGCTGATCAATGCTTTTATTGAAGAAAAAAATCTTAAACCGATAGCGATTTTGCTTACGCATGGACATATCGACCATATCGCGGATACTTTACCGCTCAAGGAAAAGTATGGAATCGATATTTATGCACACAAAATTGAAAATGAAATGTTGATGCGCTCGGAGTATAATCTGGCAGGCCATTTCGGATACGGCGATTTGCATTTTTCGGCGGACCATCTGTTCCGCGATAACGATGTGCTGACTATCGGGCCGTTTTCCTTTACGGTGCTCCACACACCGGGACATACCAAGGGCGGCGTATGCTTTTTGACAGGTGACATTATGTTTACGGGCGACACTTTATTTTACGGCTCTATGGGCAGAACGGATTTGTATGGCGGAAGCGATGAGCAGATGAGAAGTTCGTTGTATAGATTGTCGCAATATGGCGACCATATCGTCGTTCATCCGGGACATGGCAGCAGCACGACGATTGGCGATGAGAAAAAGCACAATCCGTTTATTAAAAGTCTATGAAGATTTATTTAGACAATCCAAAATTTCAATACGAACTGGACACGATTGCGCGACAATATTGCAATGCTCCGGTTTTTGTTGATATTTCAGAGGAAATGTTTTCGCTTTTATCCGAGCGGGAGCAAAATTTGATTCATATTACAATGGACGATGTAATAAAACATCCGGATGACATCGATTTGTCCACGGATGTATTCGACTTTTTAATTCTACAAACAAAATCGGATGTGGCGATTGCAAAAGGAATTCTTTTCGGGGAGCGCATCGATGAAGCGCAGGAAAAGTTTCTACATGAGAAGAATTTGAAAAATGCGTATAAGCGTCTGCTGTATAAAATTTGCTCATCATCTTATGACAAGCGATTGGATTGGGGTATTTTATCCGGAATCCGACCGAGCAAACTCTATGGCGAAACTTTTAAAAATGCGGGCGATGCACAGAAGGCGAATCGGAATTTTGCACAGAGCTATTTGGTGAATCCGCAAAAAATCGAAGTGCTTGAGCAGATTTATTTTTTACAGGAGAAAATGCTCGGCGACATCGACAGAAATGATTTTTCCATCTATGTTTCGGTACCTTTTTGCCCGTCAAAATGCAATTATTGCACCTTTTTTTCAAATGAAGTTGCCAAAAAATCCGCTTTGATTGAGCCTTACTTACAAGCGCTGGAAATTGAGCTCGAATCGATTTTGAATTCGCCATGGGCAAAATCACGAAGGGCGGATACGCTGTATATCGGCGGCGGAACACCGTCAACTTTGAGTGCAAGCGAGCTCATTCGTTTTTTGAAACTGCTTCAAAATCATATCGATTTTTCGGCGCTCAAAGAAATCACTTTTGAAGCCGGACGCCCGGATACCATCGACCGTGAAAAACTGGAAGTGCTCAAAGACTTCGGCATCGATAGAATTTCCATCAATCCGCAGACGATGGTCGATGCGACTTTGGCAAAAATCGGTCGCGGTCATACGGCGCAGGAGATCATCGATGCTTTTCATCTCGCGCGGGAAGTCGGTTTTGACAATATCAACATGGATATCATTCTCGGACTGGAAAATGAAAATCTTTCGGATTTAAAATATACTTTGAGCGAATTGGAAAAGTTGTCGCCGGATTCGATTACCGTTCATTCGTTGGCGCTCAAAAAGGCGTCTGATTTGACAAAGAGTATTTCACAAAATCTTGCCGAGCAGCAGTATGTGCGGGTCAGTCAAATGATGAATTATATCTATGAATCCCTCAAAGCGGAATATCTGCCGTATTATCTCTATCGCCAAAAAAATATTTTGGGCGGACAGGAGAATGTCGGTTTTGCAAAGAAAAATAAAAGTTCTTTATACAATATGATTATTATTGAAGAATATCAGAACATCCTATCCTTCGGGCCGGGCGCGGTATCGAGATTCGTATATCCCGACGAAAATCGAATCGAGCGTTGCGCGAACACGAAGAATTTGGAGGATTATATTGGTAATATCAAACAGTTTATAAGTCGTAAAACACAGGAGATGATCTTATGAAAGTAATCAAGAAACCAAAAGGAACCGATGATGTACTGCCTTCGTCGATTGACAAATGGTACTATGTCGAAGAGCAGTTTAAAAAATTGTGCAATGAATTTGGTTATCACGAAATCCGAACGCCGATGTTTGAGTTTACCGAGCTTTTTCGACGCGGCGTCGGCGAAACGACCGATGTTGTGCAAAAAGAGATGTTTAATTTGGAGCAACGAGTGGGGGAAGGCGGCAGAACAACCGAAGCGTTGACACTCAAGCCGGAAGTGACCGCGCCCGTCGTTCGAGCTTTTATCGAAAATTCATTATACGGCAATGCACAGCCGACCAAGGTTTTCTATAACAGTCCATGTTTTCGATATGAAAAACCGCAAAAGGGTCGCATGCGTGAATTTCACCAATTCGGAATCGAAGTGCTTTCGAGCAAAGCGCCTTATACCGATGCCGAAGTAATTGCGTTGGTTGCTACATTTTTTGAACGACTAGGCATTGCGGAGCATATCAAATTACAAATCAACTCGGTCGGTACGCCGGAGAGTCGAAAAAATTATTCGGATGCTCTCAAAAAATTTTTTGAGCCGAATTTGAATCAGCTCTGTGATGATTGTAAGGAGCGTTTTGAAAAAAATCCGATGCGTCTGCTCGATTGCAAAGTGACAAGCTGTAAAGCGATTGGAAAAGGCGCGCCGCTGATTATCGATTATTTGGATGAGGATTCCAAGGCACATTTTGATTCGCTTCAGGAATATCTGGATATTATGGGCATCGCCTATGAAATCGACCCGTACATCGTGCGCGGTTTGGATTATTATGTCAAAACCGCATTTGAATTTGTAACCGACAAGCTCGGCAGTCAGGCGACGGTTTGCGGCGGCGGGCGTTACGACGGTCTGGTTGAGCAGCTCGGCGGACCGAGTACCGCAGGAATCGGTTTCGGCATGGGAATCGAGCGCTTGTTGCTTCTGATGGATACGGTGGGAGCGGAATTCCCGCCAAACGATGCGATGAATCTTTTCATCGTTGCATTGGATGAGCAGGCTAAGAAAAAGGCGGTCGAAATCATCTATATGCTACGCAAGCAAGGAATATCCTGCGAAGTCGACCATCTCGACCGAAGCATGAAGGCGCAGATGAAATATGCGGACAAGATTGGCGTAAAATATACGGCAATCATCGGTGAGAGTGAGATTCAAAACAATCGTCTGATACTCAAAAATATGATGACTTCAGAGCAGCAGGAAATGACATTGAATAATTTTGCAGACGAATTTGTAAATATAATTGGCAAGGGGGCTCAACATGGATAATATAAAAGGAATGAAAAGAACGATATACTGCGGACTTCTTCGCGAAAATCATATCAAAACAGAGCAGATTGTGATGGGCTGGGTGCAAAAATCCCGCGTTCACAAAGGATTGATTTTTACGGATGTTCGCGATAGAGAAGGAATTTGTCAGGTGGTTTTTGACGAGCAGAAGGACGCACAGCTTTTTGAAAAAGCGGAAAATTTGGGTGCGGAATTTGTAATTGCGGTGCGCGGAAAAATTCGCGAGCGCGAGTCTAAAAATCCGAATATCCCGACCGGCTCCATCGAGATGATTGCCGAAGAGTTGCGCATCTTGGGCGAATCGGAAACGCCGCCGATTTATGTGCGCGATGACGACGATGTTGCGGAAGCTCTTCGTTTGAAATATCGTTATTTGGATTTGCGTAAGCCGAAGATGCAGGAAAATTTGAGAATGCGTCACAAGGTTGCACAAATCATTCGAAACTTTTTATCTGAAGAAGGATTCTTGGAAATTGAAACGCCTTTCTTGACCAAGCCGACGCCGGAAGGTGCTCGCGACTACTTGGTGCCGAGTCGTGTCAATCCGGGAAATTTCTATGCATTGCCGCAATCGCCGCAGCTTTTTAAACAGATTTTGATGGTCTCCGGTTTCGACAAATATTTCCAAATCGTAAAATGCTTCCGCGATGAAGACCTTCGCGCAGACAGACAGCCGGAATTTACACAAATTGACTGCGAAATGTCCTTTGTCGAAATGGAAGATGTCCTTTCCGTTACGGAGCGATTGATGCAGCGTGTATTCAAAGAAAGCATCGGCATCGATGTGAAACTTCCGATTCAGAGAATGACTTATAAAGAAGCGATGCGCCGATTCGGTTCCGACAAACCGGACACTCGTTTCGGATTTGAAATCGTGGATATGACCGAAGTTGCAAAAGGCAGCGAGTTCTCCGTATTTAACAATGCGATTGAATCCGGCGGAACGATTCGCGCCATCAATGTTGTCGGTGGGGGAGAGCATTTTACCCGTAAAAAAATTACGGAGCTTGAAAATGTAGCGAAGTTATACGGCGCAAAAGGTTTGGCATGGCTCAAGGTGGATGCCGACGGTGTGCAGTCGCCGATTGCAAAATTCTTTACGCCGGAACATTTGAATTCCATCATCGAGAAGATGGATGCCAAGACGGGCGACATTTTGTTTATCGTTGCCGACAAAGAAAAAATTGCACTCAACGCTTTGGGGAATGTTCGTTTGAAGGCCGGTGCGGAAATGAAAGTGATTGACGAAAATCAGTTCAACTTCTTATATGTTACCGAGTTCCCTCTGTTTAATTATAGCGAAGAAGAGCAGCGATTCGTTGCCGAGCACCATCCGTTTACTTCGCCGATGGATGAAGATTTCCACATGGTCGAAAGCAATCCGGGAGAGGTGCGCGCAAAAGCCTATGACATCGTACTCAACGGAATCGAGCTCGGCGGGGGAAGTATTCGTATCTTTGACCCGAAAGTTCAAAAAACGATGTTCAAAGTGCTTGGGTTCACGGAAGAAAGTGCGAATGAAAAATTCGGTTTTCTACTGGATGCTTTCAAATTCGGAACACCGCCGCATGGTGGAATCGCTTTCGGATTTGACCGCATGATGATGCTTCTTCTAAAACAGGAAAACATTCGTGAAGTCATTGCATTCCCTAAAAATCAAAATGCGATTTGTCCGTTGACCGACGCACCGAGCGTGGCGGACGAAAGCGCATTGGATGAACTTAAAATAAAACTCTTGGATTAACGACAGGAGAGAACATGAGAAGGCGGGGTAATCATAAAACCGCCTTTTTCTTCATTATAAAGGAGAGAGATTTGAAATACACATTTTGCATCGACAATCAAAGCGAACTGGAGAGATACCAATCGTTTTTGCTTCAACACGAGCATCGCATTCAGTCCTATATCGAGCATCTCATTGCCAAATATCAAGTGAAAGAGCTTCCGGGATACATCGTGCTCTCAAATTTTGAAAATGCGACAAAGGTACTCAGCGACATAAAAATTCCCGCCTACACGAATGAAGAAAGAATGGTAATCACTCCGGATTTGTCCACATGGAAGGGGATTTATCTTAAACAATTGGCGGATTATCCCGACGATAAGAAAACCGGTTTTGTCAAAGCGCATTATCAAAATATGCGCGAACACTTTATTTTGCAGATTATCGGACATGAATTGGCGCATCACAGCGAGCTTTTTCTTGACGATTTTGAAGAGGAAAAGATGGCGGGAATTTGGTTTGAAGAAGGCATGGTGGAATATATCAGCCGTCGCTATTTTTTGACGGAAGAAGAATATGAAAAAGAAAAAACTTCCAATCAATTTCTTGTCGATTTGTTTGAGAAAAACAATCGAGCGGACTCCATCGAGAAATTCGGCGAAACCACTTATAATGAAAGCTATGCCGCCATCTTTTACGAATATTGGCGAAGTTTTTTGCTCGTGGATGAATTAGTAGAAAAATTCGGCTCATGCCATCGGGTTTTTGAATTTTATCATCAATGGGATAAAGAAGGAAGGAACATTCCGCTCTCCGAATGGTTTGAGCGTAAAATACAGGAAGGTTTATAGAAAGTATGCATCAAAAATATATGTAAGTGATTTGAATAAAAGCAAGACTTTTTACAAGGAGCTTTTTGAATTTCCGGAATTTGAGATTTATCAGGAATGGGAAGAAGGTTTCTCGTATATCAAAGACGGTTTTTATATTGTATTTGTTCAAACGAGAGGAAAATATTTGAGCAACGGACACAACCGATGCAATATCAGACTCAATCATTTGGCTTTTAAATGCGACAGCAAGAAAAAATTAACGAGCTTAGAGAGGTCTTTATAAAAAAAGGAGTTTCTCTTTTGTATGACGAAAAATTTCCATTTGCCGGTGGGAATGATTATTATGCTTTATATTTCGAAGATCCCGACCGAATATAATTGGAAATAGCATATAGCGAAGAATAACAAAATCTTCGGTTGGGAAAATCACTTTCGGAAGAACGGCTTTGTGTTAAAGTGTATGTACGGAAATAGCAATGAAAAAGCGATTGATAAAGCAAAAAGAGGAGAATATAACAAAGAAGTAACTATGCGTTAAATGTATATTTTGCGAAGAAATGTTATCGCAAATAAAACGAATCGCCTTTACACTTCATTCTCAATTCCTTTGTAAGACAATCCGCTGAATTGAAGCCTCCAAGATTTCGTTTGATTCGGCTCGATGACACAGATTTTTTTTAGAAGTAGCATTTGATATTTTTACAATTCAAATTTTATCTTATTCATCATCGTGTATAGTCCATAGCGTTCTCCCTTTCTGCGTAAGATTTTTTGTGGTAAGAGATTACAACAGAAAAGTTCACTATGGATTTCTTAGTTAAATTTCATTTTACAACGAGCCTTATATATGTTTTGTTTGCGGGATGTACCTTTTGAGCAAAGAATGTGTTACAATAACAAGAAGGAAATAAAAATTATTTTAAGGAATACAGTATGTAAGCTGCTTTTATACAGAAAATATTTTTGAAGAAAAAATCACGAAATCCAAACAGAGTCCTTTTACTCAAGACCGATTCAAAATATAGTCTTGCCAATCATATTTTCAATCGACAGATATGTTTGTCATATTGGATTTCTCTTATTTCAGTTATCAAGGAGTTCTTATGCGAGTTCACAACAAAACCAATCGCCCGCAGAATATTCTTCAGCGCGAACAGGAATTATTGGATAAAATTGCCGAGTTGCAAAATAAAATGCCGACCTTTATGAGAGATTATTTTGTTTTTCTAAAAATGTCGGTTTCCGTCGCAACCCGATACGCTTATCTGAACGATATTGAATTTTTCTTTCGATATTTGATTTTAGACCAAAATATCGAATCCACTCAAGAGATTACCATTGATATGCTCAATCAATTTACCGCACAGGATTTGAACTATTATTTGGCGGAATATTGCACGCGTTATGAAACGGAGCGTGACGGCGAGCGAATTATCTACGAGAATCACAATACTTCGTTGGCAAGAAAAAAATCATCCCTCGTATCGATGTTCCGCTATCTCTATCGCAATGGGCAAATCGAAAAAAATATCATCGACGGAATCAATCCGATCAAATTGCCGAAGAAAAATCCGGACTCTATCAAAAAACTGGAAATCAGCGAAGCGGAAAAATTGATACAAATCGTATCCACCGGCGAAGGACTTTCCAAAAAAGAATTGCAATTTTGGGAGCTCACCAAAAAAAGAGACTATCTCATCATTTTATTTTTTATCATCTATGGGCTGAGAATTTCAGAATTGGAAGCGCTTAATGTCGATTCCTTTCATTTTGAGCGCAATGAATATGTGATTTTTAGAAAAAGAGGCAAAGAATCGGTAATGCCTTTGGATAATAAATTCAAAAACATCATTATCGAGTATATCGAAACCGAGCGCAAAAGTTTTGATAAAGGCAATGAGCCGGCTTTATTTTTGTCAACGCAAGGCAGTCGATTGTCCAAGCGAAGCATCCAAAATATGATTAAGAAATATACCTCTTTGGTTATGGGAACGAGCAAAGCCAATGGATACTCTCCGCATAAATTGCGTGCGACCGCCGCAAGCTCAATGATTGAAAAAGGATTTTCCATCTACGATGTCCAAAATTTGCTCGACCATGAAAATATTACCACCACGCAGCTCTATGCTGCTCATAAGAAGAATGCAAAAAAAGAAATCATCGACAAATTGGACTGGCTTGAATAACTTATATTCACAAAAAACTACTTTTTTAGGCAGTTTACAAATCCAAAAGATAGAATATAGTAATAGATAGCTGACCGTTTAAGACGGCTCGTCCAAGGATTAATTTTATTTGTAACCACTTGTACTGCGAATACAAGTGGTTATTTTCCTATTTCTTAGTTATGATTGCGATTGCACAAGGCACTCGGCCATCAATAAAAATATAATTCACATCCGTATAACCTGCCTTTTCAAAAAAATCTCGATAGCCCGCTTTGCTGAATTGTTGTTTGAAATTCGCACCCGCTTTTCCGATTATTTTTGAAAAAGAGCTTTTCTTTTTGTGCTCTTTGCTTACATAGGTCGGGATAATGATTTGTCCCCCACTCCGACAAAGCCTTTCGAGTTCACGCAGCGCTTTGTACGGCTCATCCAGCAAATGAATGACATTTGCCGCAATCACCTTGTCGAACTGCTCATCGGAAAAATTTAAACTCAAAATATTCGCCTGCTCAAATTGTGCGTTCGGATAAGCACTGCATTTTTCCTGCGCTTTTTTGAGCATATTGCTCGAAAAATCCGTAGCAAGCAATTTTTTGCACTTCGGCGCAATGCAGATGCTCAACATTCCCGTTCCGCAAGCGCATTCAAGCACCACATCGGACGGACGAATCATACGCTCGATATGTTGTTGCAATTCAAAATGCACTTTTTTGTTATAAATATTCGCAAACAGATCGTAAACGAATGCCACTTTATCCCAAAACATAGTTCTTTCCTTTTTATACCATCGCATCTCGTATCGTATGAGGAATCATCACAACCTTGGTGTCGATGCAATTGTCTTTGAATTCTTCGTCGATACATTCCTCCCAGTATTCCAAATGTTTGATGTCAATGTAGCTTTCGGACTCAAAAACAGTCTTTCCGCCGGTGCCTTGTATGCTGTACCAGTATAGAAATTCGACTCCTCCGATGGTTTCTCAATGTATGGATTCGACATACATTTTTTCATTTTCCAGAGTCAATAAAGTATCTTCCATATGGTCATTCAAAAATTGCAACCACTCAACGACAATTTTCGACTTTCCTTCCTTGACCTTAAAACGATATAATTCAACTTTCAGCATTTTTTCTCCTTCATTAGAAAAACACAGCAAATATCGACCATGAAAATCCCTATCAAACAATACATCGATTTATAGTATATATGTTTGAACTCAGCGATGGAAAACTTATCTTCCGTAAAAAAGAGCGGACTCAATATGCCGTTAATAGATATTCCGTCATTATAATCTATGCTTAAAGAAGCGGCATAGTTGATTCCTAAATCGATTGTGAGTATGATGTAAAATATGGTTATTAAGAGGATGATATTTAGAATTTTACTTTTTTCATTCTTTTTGGCATAAAAGAAAATCAAAAGAATGGTTATAGCCAGCGGAATAAATACTATATTACTCATATTTCCCTCCAATATCTTTTAGAGCTGTGCCTTTATTGGTTTCTCATTTTTTTGGAAGGACATCTATTTCGATCAGTTCTCCGCAAGAATGACAATGATATGGGTGATTTTTTGCATAAAGCAATCTGTCCAGATTGGTAAACCCAAAACATTTAGGACATCGTAAGTACCTTTTGTCAATATAGAGGTAGCAAGCAAATGCAAGAATTGCTAAAATAGGTAAAATTCGTTTGTAGAAGATTCCGGCTGTCAAAAGTACAGCAGCCAAAACAACACATATTAACGAAATCAAAATATGATTATAGTGGATTTTTTTATTCATTACGCTCTCCAATTCCAAAATTTCAAATCTCAACCACAGTAAAATAGTTGTCTTTTGTTTATTATACCATAAATATGATATAATAAATCAGATAGCTGATACAGATGGTTTGCCCTAATCTCTTAAGATTGGGGGTGATGCTGATGTCGAATTATGAAGCGGTAAGCTTGGTTTTTCAAGCAGCTACCATTCTAATTATGATTGCCGCGCTTGCGGTAAGTATCATGGCCCTATTTAAAAAGGACAAAAAGTCTAAGAAATAGAGCATAAGAAAACCACTGTATTTGTCGAAGTTTACAGTGGTTTTCATTTAAAATCATTAACTTAGGCGAACCGTCTTTAACGGTCAGCTATCTATTAATATTATATCATATCTTTTAGATTTGTAAACTACTTGCGTTTAGACAATGAGATTTACGGAGAAACTCGGAAACCAATTTCCAAGACTGAAAATAAAAATGGAATTATGTTAAGTAGAACGGGAAATTCCCACTCACATATTACCGATCTCTTTCTTCCAAAATATGAATCGTTTGCTTTGACTTTAGAATTTCATGGATTCGCTCTTTGATAAATGCGGGTTTGATATTGCTTTTCTCAACATCTTCCAACGACAACCAAATCAGTTCTTCTCCGGTATCCGTTTTTTCTTTGAGATGGTCCATATTTTCAATTTCCATAAAATAATAAAATTCGAGGGTATGACAATCCAAACCGTCAATCTTCCCTCCCCTGCCTTTGAAAAAATTTTCGCAGACCACCGCAAGATATTTTGCATGAGCCATAATCCCCGATTCTTCAAAGACTTCTCTTTCGATGCATGATTTTGAAGTTTCGCCATGATGAACGGCTCCGCCTATCATATAATAGTAATTGTCCTCCTTCGATTGTATAAAAAGCATTTTGTTATCTTTGATCAAAATGCCGCCCGTTCGATATCGAAACCAAGAATTCTCTGCTATAAATCCACAATCAATGTTTGACATATTTCCCTCCTGAAATTTAATTCATAAAAAAAGCGATTAAATTCTTCTAATCACTTTTACAATTATTTGTTCAAACACTATACATTCAGTTTCGTTTTATTTCCGTTCTCAACAAGAATCGCTTGCGAATTACTGATAGCACATATATTCAAATCCGGATTTTCGTCAAGAATTTGCTGTGAACATTTTTCGAATGGAGGACATAGATAATGAGGAACTACATAGAAATCAATCAATCCTAATCCCGCATAGTCTTTTTGTGAAAAACCATTTGGCACTTCATCCATTGGTTTTATATACGAAAGCTCCGAAGCACAAACTATTGCTCCTCCGGATTCTCCCACATAAAGTTTTCCGTTTGCTAAATGCTTCTTAATCAATTGATCTGTTCCGGTTTTTCTCAACCAGTCTATTAGGAAAAATGTATTTCCACCGGTAAAATAAAGAATATCCGCCTTCTCAAAAGCTTTTTCGATTTCTTTCGTTGATGTTGTAGAAATTTCAACTTCTATAATATTTGCATTCATTTCTTCCCACAAGTTGTGTGCAGTCTCTACATATCCTTTATATTCCTCAATGATGGATGCTGTCGGAACAAAAACCACATTTTTTCCAGCTACTTCATCTTCCAACAAAGTTCCTACTTCCGCAAAATGAGAACACAAAAATAATTTCATATTTCCTCCGAATTCGACACTATAATATTCCGTTTCTTTGTTTGAAAATACTATTTAACCTTACAGGTATCATTTCCAATTTTTTTCAACAATTACCATTTTTTCTTAAACCACAGGCTAAAACTTTGGTGGAGTGGTTGGTGTATGTCTCTTATGCTCGGTTTTTCTATGGAGCGATTCGATAATTTCTCTATCTTTTTGCGGAATCTCATTTCCTTTAATATAGTCGTCGATGTATCGGTAGGATGTGCCGAGTTCCGCTTCGTCGGTCTGCCCTTCCCAAAGTCCCGCCGACGGTGATTTGTTGATGATGCTCTGCGGTACGCCCAAAACCTTCGCCCATTCATAGACTTCCGATTTGAGCAGATGCGCGATCGGCAGAATATCCACTCCCCCGTCGCCGTATTTGGTAAAATATCCGGTTAAAATTTCCGCCGCATTATCCGTTCCCACCACCATATAGTTCAAATTGTTCGCAATCGTATAAAGCGTGGTCATACGAAGTCTTGCACGCATATTTGCATCGCTCATTCGATTGTATTCTTCTTGATAAGCATCGCCCATTGCCAGCTTGACTTTTTGAAGAAGCGACCGGTTTTCTTCCGTCAAATCGATGCACAATCTTCGGATATGGCAGCTTTTTATCAATTCCTCCGCATCTTCCAAATCCTGATCGCTGCTTTTGATTGGCAAAATGACGCCAATGGAATTTTCGGGATATGCTCTTTTAATCAGATGAGCCACCACTGCCGAATCGATGCCGCCCGAAACGCCGACCAACATGCCGTTTACTTTTGCGCTTTCGCCGATTTCTTTGAGCCAATCAACCGTTTTTTGTATTCTTTCTTCGATATTCATACTTACCTCTCCGTCACTTCTTTGCTTGCTATTACTTTTCCGTCTTCCTGTGCAATATATTTTTGCTCGCCTTCCTCGATTATAATCTGAGACGATGTCAAATTGATTAAATCCGTCAGAATATCCGTTTCCGATTCTTTCAACAGAATATGAATTTTAATATTCTCTTCGTAGATGGTATCGAGCACCAAAATATCCTTTTTCTTGAGATGATATTGAATGCTGCTGAGCAAATCGTAGCTCAAGGTCAGGATGTACTCCTTCATTTTGTGAAACTCTATGACTTTAGCGTTATCCAAACCTTTGTTGGTCGATTCGGTATAAGCCCTGACCAAACCGCCCGTTCCAAGCTTAGTTCCGCCGAAATATCTCGTGATGACAACGCATACATCGATGATTCCTCGATTCACCATGGTTTGCAGCGCCGGCATTCCGGCAGTTCCGCTCGGCTCTCCGTCATCGGAACTTCTTTTGTAAAAAGAATTTTCGCGCAGGTAAAAAGCCGACACATTATGCGTGGCGTCATAATGCTTTTTTTTGATGCTGTTTATAAAATCCGTCGCCTCCTGCTCGGTTTCAACCGGCTTGACATAGGAAATAAACTTTGATTTTTCGATTTCAATCATCGTTTCGGATGAATGAAGCACCGAATAAAAACTATTCAACACAATCACCTATCAATTCTTTCAATATATTTTTGTTTCGCTCATTGGTTTCATTTTCATAAATGCCGATAAAAAATTCTTTTTTTTGGCTGAACGAAAATCTGCCGAGCGACTTGATTGCATACATTCGAACTTGAATCATCGTATCTTTGCAGCCCATTTTGAGATATGGAATGAAACGCTCGTTTTGCAATTTGCCCATCGCAGAATATACGATGCGTTTGATATTCCCGTTTTTGCTCGCGGTGAATTGACACAAAATCTCGGTAAATTCGTCAAAATGCATTTCGCCAATCAGCCAAATCACAAGGACGACATCTTCCGGATTTTGTTTTTTGATTTTGAAAAAATCATGGACTTCATTGTGAAGCAAATTTTTGTCCGATTCGGATAAGCTGCGAAGATAGTCCAATCGATTCGCTTTATCCAAAATCAAAATATTGCTCAAAAAAGTGCTCTGATGTTCCCTCGTCAGACGATTCATTTTAAAATCGATGACTTTTTGCTCCACGGTTTGAATCGGTAAATTCAACTGCTCGGCAATCTCCGCCAAGGTTTTGTTTTGTAAATATAATTCTTCTATTTTATTCATGATTCTCTTTGGACAAGATATACATTCGGTACTTGGATTCATCTTCCGCCGATGCATACAATGTCAATTTTATTCCGTCGTTTTCATATATCGTTTCAATATTGTTGTATTTTCTATGCAAATCACTGACCAGGTTGGATTTGTCGTATGGAAAAAAGAGCTCAATTTTTTTGTAGCTCGCCAATAGATAGTCGCTTATTTTTTGTAAAAGCAGATGGATGTCCTGCTCATTTTTGGCGGAGATATTCAAATGCTGATTCTTGCTCTCCGTGTTAAAAAAGAAATCATCGACCTTATCAATCTTGTTGTTTAGCAGGAGAATCGGCTTGTCATAGATATTGAGCTCATGGAGAACTTTCTCGGTCGTTTCCTTGTGCATAAAATAATTTTTATCCGACGCATCGGCGACATGAATTAGCAAGTCTGCAAAGCTGATTTCTTCCAAGGTCGATTTGAATGCTTTGACCAAAGCATGCGGCAGTCGAGAAACAAAACCGATGGTGTCGGTGAGTAAAAATTCATTGCCGTTTGGAAGAGTCGCTTTGCGAAGATGGGTGTCCAAAGTCGCAAATAACATATCTTTCACGAAGACTTCCTTATCTTCCAAATAAGTATTGGAAACTCGGACCAGTGCATTGACTATCGTTGATTTACCGACATTGGTATAACCTACGAGCGCGACAATAGGCAGTCCGGACTTGATGCGTTTCGCTCGCTGCACTGCTCGATTTTTGGTAACTTCTTTTAGTTCTCTTTCGATTTCATAAATTCGAGATTGAATATGACGCTTGTCGGTCTCCAGTTTTTTTTCACCGGGACCTCTCGTTCCGATTCCCCCACCTAAACGGGAAAGTTTTTCACCCAATCCGGTCAATCTCGGAAGGCGATATTTGAGTTGGGCAAGCTCGACTTGGAGTTTCCCTTCCTTTGTAATCGCTCTTTTGGCAAAAATTTCAAGTATCAACATCGTTCTATCGATGACATCGATGCCGATTTCTTTTTCCAAATTGCGTATCTGCGAGCCGGAAAGCTCATGATTAAAAATAATCAGATTCGCATCCATACGCTCGGCATATTCTTTGATTTCTTCCACCTTGCCTTTGCCGACAAAGTAGGTAACATCCACCGCGTCCTTGTTCTGAACGATATTGCCGAGCACTTCGATATCGGATGCTTTTGCCAACTCGACGAGTTCGGAAACCGCCGAGTCGACATCATCAATATATTCGCGATTGTTCATTTCCTTGATTGCCAAGGTGACGAGAATCGCATTGTATTTAATTTGTATTGTGTTATCCATCATTATTCAAGATAGTCCTTCAGCTTTTTCGAGCGACTCGGGTGACGCAATTTACGAAGCGCCTTCGCTTCGATTTGACGAATCCGCTCTCTCGTTACATCGAATTCCTTTCCCACTTCTTCCAATGTGCGCGCACGACCATCGTCCAATCCGAATCGCAGACGAAGCACTTTTTGCTCTCGCTCGTTGAGTGTGCCGAGCACTTCTTTTAATTGCTCCTGCAACAACGCATAGGCAGCCGCTTCCGCCGGAGCCGGGGCATCGTCATCGGGAATGAAGTCGCCCAAGTGACTGTCCTCTTCTTCCCCAATCGGCGTTTCCAAAGAAACGGGCTCTTGAGAGATTTTTTGAATCTCACGCACTTTTTCAACCGGCATATCCAATTCTTTGGCAAGCTCTTCGGGCTTCGGGTCACGACCGAGCTCCTGCAACAACTGTCGCGAAACACGAATCAATTTATTGATCGTCTCCACCATGTGAACCGGAATTCGAATCGTACGCGCTTGGTCGGCAATCGCTCGCGTGATGGCTTGACGAATCCACCAAGTCGCATAGGTCGAAAATTTGAACCCTTTTTTGTAGTCGAATTTCTCAACCGCTTTGATAAGACCGAGATTTCCTTCCTGAATCAAGTCCAGGAACAACATTCCGCGTCCGACATAGCGTTTGGCAATCGAAACAACCAATCGCAAGTTCGCTTCCACAAGCAACTGCTTCACGCTGTCGTCGCCTTCGTCCATTCGGCGAGCCAATTCGCTCTCCTCTTCCGGCGTGAGCAATGGAATTTTTCCGATTTCTTTCAGATACATCCGCACCGGGTCATCGATGGTAATTCCTTTCGGAGCCGAAATATCCGTCGGGTCGATGTTCAAGTCATCGTTGATATCAGGTGCTTTTTCGAAGTCAACATCCTCAAAGATGTCAATGTTTTCATCCTTCTGCTCGTCGTCAACCAACTCGATACCGAGCTGATTCAAGGTTTCGTATGTGTTCTCAATCACATCTTTGTCCATGTCGAAGGAAGATAGTGCCTCGGATATTTCCGCATAGGTCAGCGAGCCGGCTTCTTTTCCTCTGTCCAAGAGAGATTTGAGCACATTTACTTCTTGAGCTTTCTTATCATTTGGTTCCATTCGAACATCTCCTTTTCTCATTTCTCATTTTTCTTATTCTTCAATTTGATGATATAATTCCCAATCAGAAGAGCCAGTGAAATATCTTCATTTTTTTGGGAAAATAAAATTTGCTCCTGCACCTTTTCCAAATGCTCGATGCGTAAATCCAATTTTGTGTTTCGAACGCTCCTAATGAGCATGGCATACTCTTTGGAAGTGAGGATTTGCGAATAGTCCGGTTGAATATCAACATCCAACTTGTGCTGAATTTGATGATACATTTTTCGATTTTTACTGTGAACAAAATCTTCTATTTTTATATCGTCAAAGGAAACTTTTCCTATAAGCAGACCATTCAAAATGGTCATTTCCTTCTTGTCAATTTCTTCTTCTATTTCAAATTCCAGTTTGCTTACAAATTTTTCTTCTCTATTCTTTTGAAATTGCTTCGTGCTGAAAAATTGTCCAAATATATCCACGCCAATCGATTTGACGGAATAAGAAGTTCTATCGGATAAGTAATAGATACAATCTTCTACATAGATTTGTCTGGCGAATGGCTTTTGTAGATATTCCTTGATGAATTGAACCGCTTCTTTGACAAAACTGTCTTTGCCGAAAGAGCCGGAAATATCGTATCTTTTCTCGATTTGAACAATATTGAAGCGCAAATAGTCCAGCGACTCGTCGATGCGCATCTGAAACATCGCCGATGTATTCTTTTTGAAAAACTCATCGGGGTCTTTCGCATCCTGTAAGGTTATCACACGAGCATCCACCCCCGCCTCGCCCAAAATATCGAGCGCCTTGAGCGTAGCCTGAACGCCGGCATTGTCGCTGTCATACAAAATGAATACATTGTTTGCAAGTTTGGAAATAATCTGCGCCTGTTCCATCGTCAGCGCCGTTCCCAAACTGGCAACTGTGTTTTTATACCCATTCTGATGCATGCTTATAACATCCATATACCCTTCCACCAAAAAAATAGTCTTATTTTGAATATTTTTTCTTGCGATTTGAAGTGCATAGAGATTATCTTTCTTCGAATAAATTTTCGTTTCGGGGGAATTCAGGTACTTCGGACCGTATTCACCAAGCTGCCTTCCACCGAAAGCGATGATTTCTCCTCGCGTGTTGAATATCGGAAAGATGATTCTTTCCCTGAATATCAGATGAAGATTTCCTTCTCGCTTGCTCGCAATCCCGCTTTGAATCAATTCTTCTTCCGAAAAATTCTTTCTGAGCTCTGTAAGCAGCATTGAGGAATTGTCCGCATAGCCGAGTCCGAACGATTTTATCATCTCGGCACTCACTCCGCGATCGCGAAGATAAGAAAGCGCCGATTGGTTTTTGAGCAGCGTTTTATAATAATGACGGCCTGCCGTCAGATTGATTTCTTTGATGGTTTTTAATATCGAATTTTCCTGTGGATTGAAATTTTTTCCTTTGGGCACTTCAATTCCCAATCGGTCCGCCAAAATATGAACCGCCTCGTAAAATTCGACATTCTCGATATCCTGAATAAATGTATAGACATCGCCGCCCTTTCCGCAACCGAAACATTTGTAGGATTGCCTTTGTTCATTGACCATAAATGACGGCGTTTTCTCTTTATGAAATGGGCAACAAGCTTTGTAATTGTTACCGGAGCGTTTTAGTTCTACATATTGGCCGATGATGGTGACAATATCCGCTTTTTCTTTTAATGAAGAAATAAACTCGTTATCCATTACTTTTCCTCCTCAGTTATACATTTCGCCGAGAAAAACAAATTTCCTCTCAAAATAAAAAATACTTAGCAATTTTTTTCATTGCTAAGTATTGACGCTTACTCTAAAGCTAACAACTCACATTTGACAACACCGTACAACGCGCTGATCCGCTCAATCAATTCGTGAATTCCGATGTTCAAATGTGCAATCTCAATCGTAATCGATACATTCGCTATCTTGTTGATAGGAATATCCTGATTGATGGTCAAGACATTCGCATCGCTTTGCGACAAGAGATTCAAAATCGAAGACAAAATGCCGCGCTCGTCTTTGAGCAAAAAGGAAAGCGTCGCCTTGTTGCCGACCATGCCTTCGGACAAAGAAAAAATATAATCTTTGTACTTGTAAAAAGTGCTGCGCGAAATTCCGATTTCACGAACGGCATCGGAAATTCCTTTGCTTGGTTGCATACGCAAAAGTTCTTTTACTTCGACCACCTTCATAAATGCATCGGGTAAGATGGTACTGTCGATTACAAGAAATGTTTTCAAAATCCTCCCCCGTTTCATCTACGACTCATTGTCGTGTTGAAATACCTGTTCATCATTTATCATCATCAATTTCTGTTTGCGGCTGAGCTTTTTGATAGCCGCTTCTCTTTTGAGCGCTTCGGATTTGCTGTCGAAACACTCGATATGCACATAGGCAACCGGCAGTCGCGCTCTCGTGCATTTGGATGCTTTTCCTTCGTTGTGCATCTTCAATCGCTTTTCCAGATTGTTGGTGTAACCCGTATAAAGCGAATCGTCGGCACAACTTAAAATATACACAAAATGTTTTTCCATAGTTTTACAAAGCTTGTTGCTCTTTTTTTTGCAGCTTCCCTTCGCCGAGCAGCGCAATCCGTTTTCAGAATCAGCGATATAAAATTTCTCAAGCGAAAATTTTATCCGGATAAAATGATTCAAAAACAAATCGACTTATTATAGAGCTATATAATAGGAAGCTACACAATTTATCATTTTTTGTTTTGTTATTTTACTTCAAGAATTCTTGTTGAACGCTTCAAGTCCAATCCATAGTTTGACTTTTTGCCATCCGCTTTGATCTGAGCACTTTCGTGTTACCATTCGCTCACGGCGGCTTTCATTTTTCCAACTCACCGTCAATTTCCGTCGCTTTGTCATAAAAAATTATCATCATATCGATTCATCAGGTGAAAATTCGAACCTTGTTGATACGATTTTTTTCGACATTCTCCACAACGAATTGATAGGAACTGTAATGAATAATTTCGCCCGACTTCGGCAATCGTCCGAGCAGACCGATAATGAAACCGCCGAAGGATTCAAATTCTTCGGATTCAAAATTCGTGTTAATCAGCTCATTGAGCTCATCCAATCGGATATTTCCGTTGACGATATACTCATCCTCTTTGACCACTTCGACATCCGAATCGGCAATTTCGTCAAATTCATCATTGATTTCGCCGAAAATACTTTCCACGATATCCTCCATCGTCACCAAACCGGCAACTCCGCCATACTCATCCAATACGATGGCAAGATGGTTTCGATTGCCTTGCATCTGCTTGAAGAAGTCGTTGATTTTTATAAATTCAAAGGTGTTGAACGGCTCGCGCATATAATCTTTGACCGAAAACTCTTCCGGAGAAATACCGTCCGTCACATCTTTAAAGAACAGGTCTTTGGAATATAAAATTCCGACGATGTTGTCAATCGTGTCGTCATAGACCGGCAGACGCGAGAATTTTTTCGAGTTGAACATCTCGATGACTTCGGAATAAGTAGCGTCGATGGGCACTGAAAGCATATCCATTCGCTGCACCATAACATCTTTGATTCGCAAATCGCTGAATTCAAAAATATTATAAATCATCTCCTTTTCATCATGCTCCAAAATTCCTTCCTGACTGGAAACATCCACCAAGGTTCTCAGTTCTTCCGTCGTGATAAAAGGTTTTTTGACATTGACCTCGCCACCGAAAAGGCGGATGATGAAAGCCGTTATCTTCGTCAAAAGGAAGATGAGCGGCGAAAACAATTTCGACAAAAACAAAATCGGTCTCGCAACGAAGAGTGAAATCTTTTCGGTATATTCCACCGCCAAACTCTTCGGCGTAATCTCGCCGAAAACCAAAATCAACACCGTCATTATCGCCGTAACAAAGGCAACCCCACCGCGTCCGTTTGGAAAGAGCAAAATAACCAATGCCGTCGCAACCGAAGTCGCAGCGATATTCACCGCATTATTGCCGAGCAGAATGGAGCCCAGCATCTTGTCCGGTCTATCCAACAATTCTTCAATTTTATTCGCATTTTTTACATTCGACTCGACCATGTGCTTGAGCCGAATTTTACTTAAAGACATCAGCGCCGTCTCCGATGCGGAAAAAAATCCCGATAGCAAAATCAGCACCACCAAAACAATTATTTCAATCGCAATATAAGTTCCCATTTTCTCCTCATACTTTCATATTTGGCTCTATTATACCATTATTTTATTTTTATAGAAAGAATTTAGGGATAATAAATTGAAAAAATCCTGCCGAATTGATATAATGATGAAGAAATGAATTGACATGGGAAGAATGGAAAAATTTTATGATTAAAGTATATAAGACTATCAATGATGTAACCAAAGAAATCGTCGATTTGGAAAGCGGCGTTTGGATAAATCTGACCAATCCGACGCAAAATGAGCTTGCCACCGTCCGATTGCGATACAATGTGGATGAAAGTCAGCTCAAAGCGGCGCTGGACGAAGAAGAAAGTCCTCGTATCGATGTCGAAGATGAGAGCACCTTGTTCATCATCGATGTGCCCTATCCTTATGAAGACGGCGTAAACAAAGGCGGCCGAATCTACGGAACGATACCGCTCGGCATCATCATTGCCGAAGACGCCATCATCACCGTTTCGACAAGCGAAATCAAACCGCTGACCGACTTTACAAAAATGCGGGTCAAAGGTTTCCACACCGAGAAAAAAACGAGAATGATTTTGCAAATCATGTATAAAAATGCGACCTACTATCTGTTCTATCTGAAACAGATTGACAGAATCAGCGAAGGTATTCAAAAAGAACTGCACAAATCCATGAAAAATGAAGAATTGCTCGAGCTGTTGTCTCTTGAAAAATCGCTGGTTTACTTCACGACATCGCTGAAGTCGAACGAAATCGTATTTGAAAAAATGATGCGTCTCGACAGCATCAAACAATATGCCGATGACAAAGATTTACTGGAAGATGTCATCATCGAGAATAAGCAGGCGATTGAAATGTCTGAGACCTACAGCAACATTCTCAACGGGATTATGGGCGTTGTCGGCTCCATCATCTCGAACAATTTGAACATCGTGATGAAATTTTTGGCATCCATCACGATTATTTTGGCGATTCCAAACATTGTTGCCGGAATTATGGGAATGAATGTGCGGGTGCCTTTTGCAAATGAGCCTTACGGATTCTTGGTGATGATGGGCGTCATCGTCGTGCTTACCCTATCCGTCGGCTACTATATGTTTAAGAAAAGGTTGCTTTAAATTCAAAGTGAAAGCCTTATAAATCGAAAAAACTATTGAGCCTCATCTAAAATAATTTTACCAAACAAAACCCCTCTCACACGAAAGGGGTTTATTGTTTTTTTGCTTTTTCCGGCCAGCTATCTTCTTGAGTTCAAAAAAGGATTCAATCTCGCCGTCATAAAGATATACTCCTCATTTACGCTCCTACGACTTATTTGAATCAGTTTTTTCGTTTCATATGAATTCAGCGCACTATACGGCGTTCCCGGCTTAGTGTAATTTCCGCTATCATCCGTTTCATAGCTGATACTTCCTTTGAAATTTTGTTTATATATTTCGAAAACCCGAACTTCTCCACTTTTCTTATCAATCGGATTAGGGGTCATATTTCTTCCATAAATTTCTAATTTATATTGGTTATATTCCTTTTCTTCATCAGTACCGACAGAAGGGATATAGTAGAGAATTTTGATGGCATTCTCATCGGGCGATACATACCTATCTACTTCCAGATTACTAAAAAACTTTTCACCTTTCGCTCGTATGTCCGTAATGTGAATCTGATTGTATTTCGCATCATATTTGTATTCGATATCCGTATTGTCCAACGCGCTTTTTAGCGGTATCATCATCTTTCCCGCTACCAAAGTCGGTTTTGCAGAGATATTTTTTCCCTCGCCGTTTACATCAATGGTATCACTTCCTACTGTAAATCGGATGGTTGCATTCAGTATTCCAACCGTTCCTTGGTTTTCTCCATCCGTATGCGTTACCTTTTCACCCATCAAATCGTCGAGCATTTTCAACGGTACCATCAATCTTCCGTGCTCGTTGAGATACGGCCCTTTCGGTTTTGCAAAAAGAATATAGTATTTGTCGATTCGCAAATAGACCGGCACTTTCTTTTTTGCCTTTTCAACGAAATAATGTGGAGTAATATTCTCGTATAGTGTATTAAAATCCAACGACGGATCTTCATAGGGGTCGGAATCAAATCCGCTTGTTGTAACTAATAGGCAAACCGTTACACAAGTCAGAATCACTCTCAGTTTCTTTTTCATTCTGCTTCTCCTTCTTCATTTTTAAATCTACATTTCCTTCATTCAGCATAACCTTGGCTTTTCAACTGTATGTCGAACTTATCACGACAATCTCCTTCCGCAAATAAAAGTTGATTCTAAAAAACTTCTTTCTGATTTAATTTTACAACTTAAAAACACGATGTCAACAGATAAAAGTAAAATCTTTTACTCAAGCAAAAGAGCTGTTACAGAATCATTTTGTTCTGCAACAGCTCTATGAGTCGAAGTTATTATTCGGCTATTATTTTTTTCAATTCTTCAAAAGCTATATTGACATCAGGATTGTTCGTCTATTACATTGAAAAAATACTGACATCGTTATATCTCTTATTCTATTCTTTTTTCAAGGTTAGATTATTCGCGAAATAATATTGAAGGCACATACAAGTGTAATCCAAATGCAGTCCAAATCATCCTCATTACAAGACTTCTTCTCTCTTCTGTTTTTTACAAACTTAATGATATAACGAATCATAATTATCGAGCAAAAGGGAATCATAATATAATGATTGTTATATATTTTAAAGAACAATTCTTTCATAATTTCCTCCTATATATCAATCATTCTTTTACTAAAATTCATTCAAAACGGCACTTATAATTTTTCATCTATTCTTTAAGCGCTTCTGCGTTGTGATACATCACGATTTGAACCTTACAATATTTGAATCGGATAACAGATTCTTCAAGAAAACTCTAACTCTTAATTCCCGACAAAAAAATCACTTATAAATACAATGAATATATCACAATATGAAGAACTAAAATGTAGAATACCCTATAATAGATACCCGTTCCCCCCAGAACCAAATATCATCTCCCCAAGCTGGATCTTTGTAGTTTAGTAAACTACAAGTAATTCTAGTTTTGATAATAATCCCTTTTTTATGCAATACAGAACCTACATGTGATGTGGTCAAAACTGCAAATACTGTTTTGGCTGCTCTCCTAATAATCTCTAAGCCCGTAGCGGAACCCAATCCAAAATAAGCTATTAAAGCAGCTGTGATTTTAGCAACTGATATAGAACTTCCAACCATATTCACTATTTCAGAATAAGATATTCTTCCATCATTTCTTCTTGAAGAACCTTTTGGAGAACAAAATACATAAGGATTCTCCTTTGTTCCATCACCTCTGTTGGAAAAGCGTTCTACCTCATCCATATTGACACTAATTCTATATTCCTTATCAAAATCCGCGTCCAGGATTAATTTTTGGTTTGTTTCAGAGGAAAATAAAGTTCCCTCTTTTCTATTGTAAATAAAATGTGCATCCTCTTTTCCATTTACATATAAAGTTGTAGTTTCATATTCTCCATTTACCTCTTGGACAATTTCATAATGTGTCCCGGATTCTTCCCAAGTAATCCTCCCGGACTCTCCATAGAAATAATTATTTTCTGCATTAGCATTGTTATAAGATAGTAATGATGTTACCATTAGAATAGCAACAATACAACTTAACATTTTTTTTGTTCGAATCATAACTTCCTCCTAGCGTTCTCACAAAATTAAAAAACAATTCATGAAAAGTACTTTTTCATTTTTAACAATATATCATCTCAAGATTAACAATTTAATACATATTTGTTTTTTTACTTATTTTTCACATTTTATGCAATTAGCACATAAATCACATCAGATTTTTTAATGAAAAAACTGCAGACTGAATAAAAAATCATTCAACAATTGCCCCGGATTATAACTAATCAAGACCGCAGGCTTATCTGGTGGTCTTGACTTTTGGGCTGTCGAAAAACACAGTTCTCAAACAAAATATAGTAGCGAACCACAGGTTTCTTATCATATATTTTGTGTATAGAGCTTAAATTGCAAGAATAAAACAAAAAGGCGTAACAGAACAACTTATTCTGCAACGCCCTCTTTGAAGCGATATTATTCGGCTATTATTTTTTTCAATTCTTCAAAACCGATATTCACAACGGGATATTGTTCGTCTATTCGATAGTAGCCGATTTCTACATTTTCATTCGAAAAATCAAAAGACAGCTCAACCGTATTGAGCACAAATTCCTTATTACCTTTTGTCTTGATATTTTCCAAAAGCTTTTGCTTTATTTTGTCGGAATTCGAAATATCATTTCGAAAAGCTTGGATGGTTTTGTTCATTGTTCTTTATAAAACCCTCGATTTCAAATTTTATTTCAAACCGGTAATCAGCGCTTTGAGAATTTGAATGGAATTATCCACCGCCAACGGCACGAATTCTTCAAATTCCACCGTCGCTCCGGTGCTCGCATTGTCGGAGATGGAGCGAATGACGACAAAAGGCTTGTTGTTGAGATATGCGGTATGTGCGATACTTGCGCCTTCCATTTCCGTCGCTTTGGCATCGAAGGTATCGACCAAGAATTTCACTTTTTCCGGTGAATTGATAAATTGGTCGCCCGTCACAATGACGCCTTCCAAAATCGAAATCCCCTCTTTCAGTTTCGCCTGCTTGGCAAGATTTACCAAATTCATATCGCTTTTGAAGTCGAACACATCCATATTGGCGATTTGTCCCAATCGGTCGCCGAACATCGTCGTATCGAAATCATGCTGAATGAGCGAAGTTCCGATGACGACATCGCCCGGCTTGGTATCTTCACTGACTCCGCCGGCAACGCCTACATTGATGACCACATCGACTTCAAAATTATCAATCAAAATCTGTGTGCAAATCGCCGCATTGACTTTGCCGACGCCCGACACAACCACCACTACTTCTTTGTCGTACAAAAGTCCTTTGACAAAGTGCATTTTCGCCTTATACAATTCCTCGTGGATAACCATCTGTAATTTCAGCGCTTCCACTTCTTTTTGCATGGCACCGATAATTCCAATTAACATAATGCCTCCTTTTCCGATTTTTTACGAATAATAGCGTCCGGCATAAAGGTCTCGCCCAAATTCATCCAAATCAATTCCTTCGGTCTCGGAGCGACCTCCACCGGTTCCATCTGTTCATTATACATTTCCGAGACTCTCGTATAAGCCGTCTTTTTCAGATTTGGCGCGATGACTTCCACTTCATCGTTTAAGAATATACGGTTTCGAATTTCAACCTGAACCAAATTTTCCTTTTGCGCTACGACAACGCCGATAAAATCATAATTACGAATATAAGAGCTCGATCCGTAATTTTGAGAATCGCTGTCCGGCTTGTCCTTGTAGAAGCCCGATGTAAAATCTCGGTAGCTCGCTTTTTTCAGTTCTTCCAAAAGCTCCGGGTCAAAAACATAGTTCTCGGGGTCTTCATAATAGCTGTCCAAAGCCAAGCGATATGCTCGCACGACGGTCGCTACATAGTATGCCGTCTTGACGCGCCCTTCGATTTTCAGACTGTCGATGCCCGATTCAATAATTTCCTTGATGGAATCGATCATGCACAAATCTTTTGAGTTGAAGATATAAGTGCCGCTCTCATCCTCTTCAATCGGGAAGTATTCGCCGGGTCTTTTTTCTTCGACCAGAGAATATTTCCATCGGCACGGATGTGCGCAGGAACCTCGATTCGCATCGCGTCCCGTCATATAATTGCTGAGCAGGCATCTTCCGGAGTATGAAATACACATCGCTCCATGCACAAAAGATTCGATATGCATATCTTCCGGAATCGCCTCCCGAAACTTTTTAATTTCATCAAAAGATAGCTCACGCGCCGTAACGATTCGTTTGACTCCTTGATCATACCAGAATTTAGCGCTGTAAAAATTCGTATTGTTGGCTTGGGTGCTCAAATGGATTTCCATATTCGGAATATGCTCCTTCACCATCATCAGCACGCCGGGGTCCGCCACGATGACCGCATCCACTCCGATTTCATCCAAAAATTTAAGATAGGTTTCCAAACCTTCAAAATCATCATTATGTGGAATGATATTGAGCGTCACATAGATTTTTTTCCCTCGTGAATGGCAAAACTCCACGCCCTCTTTCATCTCATCGGGTGTAAAATTCTTTGCCGCCGTTCTCATTCCGAAACTTTCTCCGCCAACATAGACTGCATCCGCACCGTACACTATTGCCGCTTTTAATTTCTCCAAATCTCCCGCCGGTGCGAGCAATTCAACCTTATTCATTCATATTCCTTTCGTTTTTATAGGTGACGGCAATCCCGTCGCCTATGGGTACTAATGTTGTAAAAAATTCTTCATTCTTCGTTTTTAAAAAGCTGAGATATTCATTCATTCTTCGATAGATGGTTCGATATCGCTTATCGACCTGCAACGCATCGTCCGCGAGCACCATCTCTTTGTAAAACACATTGTCGGACAATAAAATGCCGCCTTCGCTGACGGCATCATAGACCATGTCAAAAAACAGGCGATACTGTCCCTTTGCCGCATCGATAAATACGAAATCGAATCGATTGTTTCGGATGAGCTCATCCGCAGCCGTCGCATCGACGGCATGCACTTCGATTTTATGCTGCAAACCCATTCGCTCGATATAGGCATTGGCTTCTTCCACCCGCTGCAAATCCCGCTCGAGCGTAATAATTTTTGAATCCTCGGGCAAATTGACCGCCATAGCGATTGCGGAATAGCCAATCGCCGTTCCGAATTCAAGGACGGATTTCGGTTTTTTGATTTTCAAAATCCCGATTAAAAAATCCAAGCTGTCTCGCGAAATAATAGGAATATGCTTTTCTTTCGCATATTCCTCCATTTCGTTTTGCAATTCAAAGAATGAAAATGTCTTGCTTTCAATATATTCTTTTTTGTTCATTTTAGGTTCCCAAATATTTTTTCTTGTTTGCCAAATGTTCTTCATAAGTTACCGCAAAAGCCTGCGAACCCGTTCCGTCGTTTTTGGACAGGAAGTACATATAATCGGTCTTCGGATGGTCGAGCGCCGCTTTGATTGCCGTCAAACTCGGCGATGCGATTGCGGTAATCGGTAAGCCGTTATATTTGTAAGTGTTGTATGGCGAATCGATGGCAATTTCTTCATTCGTCAATATCCATTTACGCTCTTTCAAAATATATTGTACCGTTGCGCAGGATTGCAATTTCATATTGATTTTGAGTCGGTTCGCAAATACGGATGCGACCAAAGGCATTTCGTCCTCAAGCGCCGCCTCGCGCTCCACGATGGATGCGAGAATAATGATGTCGTTGAGACTTCGCCCGTTGAGCTTCGGCTCAATCTCTTTATGATACACTTTGCTGAAGCTGTCGAGCATCGTATTGATGATGAACTCTTCACCGTCGCTCTCCTTAAAATGATAGGTCAGCGGATAAAGATAGCCTTCCAACGAAGTGATTTTCGGGTCATTTAAGAATTCATATTTGGATGCGAAATGCGCCGGATTGTTCACGAGTTCCATAAATTTTTCGGAGCTTCCCAATCCTTCCGCCTGAACTTTTTCCGCAATCTGAACGGATTCCAAACCTTCCTGCACGACCAGTTTTTTGCCCTTATAGACCTTGCCTTCATAAAAATTGCTCGCCATCTCGGCGGGAGTCATGCTCTTTGAAATGATGTAGGTTCCCGCTTTGATATTGGTCAAATTATTTTCCTGTGCATATTTCACCATCGCCGCTGCGTCATTGATATAGCCCATTTCCTGCAATTCCTTGGATACCGATGTTAAAGTGGAGCCGGATTTGAGAACATATTCAATCTCCGCCTTGTCATTCGGGTCGATTGCTTCCATCGGATTTCCTTTCGCGGAGCAGCCTACCAAAAACAAAGTCAGCGCCAGCAAAATTATTTTCTTTTTCATAAACACCTATCTTTCTCTACGAGTTTGAAATAGTGATAATGCCATAATGGTCTTGGCATCGATAATCTTTCCTTCCCATACCATGCGCATCGCTTCATCGAGCGAGCAGGTAAGAAGCTCAATATCTTCTCCTTCGTCAAAATCGGTTTCGCCTTGCTCCCCGAGCTTTGCAAAATAGAGATAGCCTTTTTCATTCGAAAAGCCCGGCGATGTATAAAACTCGGTGATATACTCGATTTCTTCAACCGCATAACCCGTTTCTTCTCTTATCTCCCGAAGAATCGCCTCATTCTTATCTTCTCCAATTTCTAATTTACCCGCAGGAATTTCAATTAAAACTTCTTCCACCGGTTTTCGAAACTGTCGCACGAAAACCAATTCGTCATTTTTGGTAATCGCCAAAGCGCAAACGGCTCCGCGATGCTTGACGATTTCTCTCTTGGATGTCTTGTTGTCTTTGATTTCAACTTCATCTACATACACATCGATGACCTTTCCCTGATAAATTGTCTCTCGCTTAATCGTTCTTTCCATTTTTTCTCTCCGCATTTCTTTTTATCAAATCTCTAGCCGTTTTCAAAGCATTCTCCGAAATATCGTCCCCGCTCATCATTTTTGCAATTTCGACAACGCGCTCATCATCCGACAACAGACTCGTCTTGGTCATCGTCTCCGTTTCGGATTGCATTTTCTCCACGACGAAATGCGTATCGGCAAAGCTTGCAATCTGAGGCAGATGCGTGATGCAGATAACCTGTCTGAAATCGCTGATGTCTTTGAGCTTGGTTCCGATTTTATGGGCGGCGACTCCGCTGACGCCCGTATCGATTTCATCAAAAATCAGCGTATCGATATTGTCGGATTTTGCGACAACGGTTTTGAAAGCCAACATAAATCGTGAAATTTCTCCGCCGGATGCTACTTGTGCAAGCGGCTTGAGCGATTCGCCCTTGTTGAAAGAAATCAGAAACTCGATTCGGTCGACTCCCCGTTTTCCCCGCTCCGTCTTTTCAAAAGCGATATCAAATTGCACATTTTTCATATTCAACGATTCGAGCTCGCTTTGAATCGATTGTCGAAGCTGCTCGGCGGTCTTCTTTCGAATCTGTGTGATCTTTTCCGCCTTGAGCTCAAGCTGCGCCGAAATTTCTTCGCGCTCCATTCGATATTTTTGATTGAGCTCATCGCGGGACAAAATGGTTTGCTTTCGCTCCATCGCATCCTGGAGATAGCTCATGATTTCTTCATAATCTTTTCCGTATTTTCGGGAAAGCTGGTTGATTTTATCCAAGCGAATATGCAGCTCGTCTATCAAATCTTCGGAATTCTCATCGCCCATATCCTGCGCTCGAAGCTCGTGCACCATGTCTTCCAATGTGTAGTAGGCATCGTTTACGGTTTCGAGCCAAGCTTTCGCATCGGGCAGATAGTCGATAATGCTCTCCAGCTTGTCGGTACATCGTGATAAAATATTGAGCACCGAATTTTGCTCTCCGTAGAGCGAGTTATAAATATAATCCGCATTTTGTTTTATTTTTTCGCTGTTCTCCAGTCGCAGCAAATTTTCTTTTATCTCTTCTTTCTCGTCCTTTTTGAGATTCGCGCTCTGAATTTCGTCAATTTCATAGCTCAGCAAATCCAATTCGCGCTCGATTTTCGCATCATCCATGTCGTCGTTGAGCAAAAGCAGTTTTTGCTCTACTTCCTGATAGCGTTCATAGTCCTTACGATATGCCGAAATTGCATTTTGAAGTGACGAATCGCCGAATCCATCGACCAATCGAAGCTGATTGGCGGATGAAAGCAACTGCTCATACTCATTTTGTCCGTGAATCGTAATAATTTGTGCCGTAATGGATTTTAAATCGCTCTGATTGATGACTCTGCCGTTGACCCTACTCGTCGAGCGACCGTCTTCATTGATTTCGCGAGCAAGAACGAGCTGCTTTTCTTCGACATCCACGCCGAGATTTTCGAGCAGCTCAAAAATTTCCTCGTTATCAATATAAAAAACCGCCTCGATAATCGCCTTCTTCTGATTTTTGCGCACGAGATTCTTGCCGCCTTTTTTCCCAAGCGCCAAAGAGAGCGCATCGATCATAATGGATTTTCCGGAGCCGGTCTCCCCAGTAATGATATTGAGTCCCTTGCCGTATTCCAATCGCATTTCGTCAATCAGTGCAAAATTTTTAATGTATAATTCCGAGAGCATATTTACCTCATTCGTTCAACGCCTGATGCGTATTTTGTATAAACAGGTCTAAATCCATCGGGAAATTCTCCCGCTCAACATTGCTTAGATAAAGTAAAAATTCGATATTACCTTTCGGCCCCTTGATTGGCGAATAATCCAGCGCGACGACGAACAGATTTTCTTCCTCGGCATAGGCGAGCGCCTGCTCAATCGCCTTTTTGTGTAAAGCCGGCTCTCGCACGACACCATGCTTGCCGACTTCTCCGCGACCGACTTCAAATTGCGGTTTGACGAGTGCAACACATTCAAAATGCTCCGCGCCGAATTCTTTGAGTTTCGGAAGCACCAATTTGAGCGAAATGAAAGAAACATCGATGCTGAAAAAATCAATTTTATTCGGCACCTTGTCCATGCCCAAATGGCGAACATTGGTTCTCTCCAAATTGACAACTCTTTCATCGCTGCGAAGCTTCCAATCCAATTGCCCGTAACCGACATCGACCGAATAGACAAGTTTTGCTCCGTTTTGCAACATCACATCGGTAAAGCCTCCCGTAGAAGCGCCGATGTCCATACAAATTTTGTTCTGTAAATCGATATGCCAAATAGCGATAGATTTTTCCAATTTCAATCCGCCGCGCGAAACATAAGGAATCGCATCCTCTTTGATGAGTATCTTATCCTCGGACGAGATGATGAAGCCCGGTTTGTCCACCACAAAATTGTTGACGAGAACTCGCCCCGCCATGATATTCTTCTTCGCTCTCTCGCGCGAATCAAAATATCCCAGCTCCACTAACAACTTATCAATTCGTTCTTTCATTGACTCTCCACTATATTTTAAGATAAATAAATGCAATGACGATGCCCAAAATACCGCCGGCATATACCTGAATCGGCGTATGCCCGATCAGTTCTTTGAGACGCTCCGTTTCAAATTTGTGTTTTTTCCCGTCTTCAATCATCACATTAAGAATTTTCGCCTGCTTGCCGACCGCCAATCGCACACCTGAAGCGTCGTACATAACGATGCAGGCGATGCTGAAAGAAAGCGCAAAAATAACCGAGTCAAAGCCTTCCGTCAATCCGATGGCGGTTGACATGCTCGTTACTAACGACGAATGCGAACTGGGCATTCCGCCGGAGCCGATCATTCTCGAAAAATCGATCTTGCCCGCTTTTACAAATTCCACCAATGTTTTTAAACTCTGGGCGATAAACCACCCGAGAAATGAAGCAACCAACACCTTGTTGCTTACGATTTGATTAAAAATATCCCTCATCTACTTTTTCCTTGTTTGTGTATATCTTGCCAGTTCCACCAAAAACTCACGATTTTCAAAAATATCGAGCGCGGAAATGGCATTTTCGATTCTCTCCGCCAAAATCTTTTGTGCACCCTCCAAACCGTAGTGGCTCACATAGGTCGATTTGTGATTTCGTTCATCCGAGCCGATCGGTTTGCCTAAATCTTCAAAGTCCGCGGTGACATCCAAAATGTCATCCGAAACCTGAAATGCGATGCCGAGATTATAGGCATAGATTTTGAGTGCATCCATCTGCTGTTGATTCGCGCCGAGCATCATTGCCGAAGACAAGATGGAAGCTTCAATCAATGCGCCCGTTTTTTTGAGATGCATATAGAGCAGACTTTCCAAATCAATTTTCTTCCCTTCGGATTGCACATCGCAAACCTGACCGCCTATCATGCCGAGCGCCCCCGCATTTTCCGCAATGCAATACGCTCCTTCGACAACGGAGAGATTGCCGCTCTTTCTGATTTTCGCAAATAGAATTTCATAGGCGGAATTCAAAAGCGCATCGCCCGCCAAAATCGCGATATCTTCACCGAAAACTTTGTGATTGGTGAGCTTTCCGCGACGATAATCATCATTGTCCATCGCCGGCAAATCATCATGAATCAGCGAATAAGTGTGAATATATTCAAGCGCCGTCGCCGAATCGACAAAGTCCGCCGGATTTTTGCCCAAGAGCTCGACGGTGCTAAGATGAAGTACGGGACGAAATCTCTTGCCTCCCGCCTCCAACGAATATTTCATCGCTTCATACAAAATGTCTTGTCTGCTGTCACGAAAATTATCAATAAAAGTGAGCAAATTGCTTTCAACCAAAGTTTTCAATTCTTCATAGCGTTCTTTAAAATTCATTTTACCAACCTTTATTATATCATTTTTAGAAAAAAACATAAACACAACTCAGCGACTAAAATTTCAATTCTTCTCCATCGACGGTATGGATGGATAATTTCAGTTCTTCCAATTCCTTGCTGCATTCTTCGTTGAGCTTCACTCCTTTTTGATAGAGCTCCATCGCTTTGTCGATTTCAATATCCTGATTTTGCAGCATCTCAATAATTTTATCCAGTTCTTTTAACTTTTCTTCAAATTTCATATCTTCTCCACCACATTTACAATAAATTTTCCATCATGCATCAAAACTTCCAATCGCATATCCTTCTCAACCTTCGCCGCCGAGCTGACTCTTCTCCCCTGCTCGTCGAACAGATAAGCCGCACCGAGCTCCAATGCCGTATGCGGATTTTTTGCCGTTAGCCTTTTGGACAATTCGTCCAGCTTGGCTTTGTTGCGATAATATATTTCCTTGATGCTCGTTTCCAAAAGACTTTTTTTCAAATTCAACAGATGCTCTTTCTTCTCCACCGACTTGCTCGGCGAGTAGGCGAACAGAACCTGTGACAGATGCTCCAATCGTCTCTGCTTGAGCGCAAGCGTTTGAGCGATTTGATTTTGTAAAAGCTGTCGTCTCTGTGTCAAATGCTGCTTGATATCATCGAGTTTCGGCACCGCGATTTCGCCGGCGACCGATGGAGTCGATGCACGCACATCGGCAACAAAATCGGCAATCGTAAAGTCGGTCTCATGACCCACCGCCGAAATAATCGGCACTTCGGAGTTGAAAATCGCCATGGCGACTTTTTCAGCGTTGAACGCGCTGAGTTCTTCATAGGAACCGCCGCCTCGCGCAACGATGATGACATCCGCTTCGGCTTCGTTGAGATATTCAATGCCGTCGCTCACTTCGTCAACGGCGATATCGCCCTGCACATGCGCCGAATATAAAATGATTTCAACCGCCGGATACCTTCTCTTGACAACATGGTAGATATCTTGGATGACCGCGCCGGTCTTGGAAGTGACAACTCCGATTTTCTTCGGGAAGGAAGGGATTTTCTTTTTATATTTTTCATCGAAAAGCCCCTGCTTCTCCAATTTCGCCTTGAGCTCCAAAAATTCTTCGTATGCCTTGCTCGCGCCCATCTTCTCAATCGATGTCACCACCAGACTGATATAGCCTTCTCTTTTGTAGTAACTCACATTTCCGTGACATACCACATGGTCGCCGTCCGCAATATCTTTGAATATTTCTATTGTATCATAACTGTCTGCAAAAATGATGCATCGGATTTTGTTCCATTCATCTTTGAGCGTGAAATAAATATTGCCCGTCGAATGAATTTTGAAATTCGAAACCTCTCCTTCGACATAAATATTTTGCAAAATATGGTCGTAGGCAATGGATTGCATCAGATATTCACCGAGCTCTCCCACCTTGATAATTCGGATTTTCATTATTTTTCCCTATCTATATGCTTTTTCAAAAAGATGCCGGTATAGGATTTTTTATTTTTCATCACCTGCTCCGGCGTTCCGGTTGCGACGATGGTTCCTCCGCCGTCTCCGCCATCGGGACCCAGGTCGATGATATAGTCCGCTACCTTGATGACATCAAGATTGTGCTCGATGACCACAACGGAATTCTCCGTATCGACCAACTGGTTGAGCACCTTAATCAGCTTATCGACATCGGCTGTGTGCAAACCGGTCGTCGGCTCGTCCAAAATATACAAAGTCTTGCCCGTCGCCCGCTTGCTAAGCTCCGTTGCTAATTTTATCCTTTGCGCTTCGCCGCCCGAAAGCTGAGTCGAAGGCTGTCCCAATTTGATATAGGATAGACCGACGGACATCAAAGTTTCCAATTTGTTGGCTATCTTCGGCACATTTTCAAAGAAATGATATGCCTCCTCGACATTCATATCGAGAACATCGGCGATATTTTTGCCCTTGTATTTGACCTGTAAAGTTTCTCGATTGTAACGCTGCCCCTTGCATACCTCACAAGGAACATACACATCGGGAAGAAAATGCATTTCGATTTTGATAATCC
>JBGZSM010000088.1:0-34068 GCA_041853585.1 Filifactoraceae bacterium | reverse complement strand
CATATTATTTCTATGGAATGTTAAAGGTCAAGTAGTATACATTTTTGACTGACATTCTCTCTTTTCAAAGATATAAATCATTTTTGAGTCGTCTTGCAATCCGTCTTCTCAGCGTGTAGAATAGAGAAAGTAGGTTTTTTGAAAATCGAGCGACCAATATGTTATAGAATGGAGAAGATATGAAGAAATTTCAACAGATGATTCCGATTATATCGGTGATGGTTGTTTCTTTTGCAGGAACTTTTTATTTTATGAGAATCTATGGCGAATTGCTCTCGTATGTAGTCAAAAGAGACGGTCTGTTTTTTGTTTGGATGAGTGCTCTTCTTCTTTTGTTGAGCGCTTTTTCGCATATTTTTTTGCATGAGTTGGGTCATCTGGTATTCGGATTGTGTACGGGGTATCGGTTTTTGTCTTTTCGGATAGGAAGTCTCGTTTTGATGAAGAAACAAGAAAAATTTCGCTTGAAGAAATTTTTGATTCCCGGTACTTTGGGGCAATGTTTGCTCTCTCCGCCACCTCTTAGGGATGGTAAAATTCCTTATCTGATGTATAATTCGGGCGGGTTGATTTTTACTTTACTCTGGTCGGTGTGCGGTTGGTTTATGATGCGCATATCGGGCGGTTATTTTCTATTGTTCGGATTTTTAACGATGATTCTCGGTATCGCTCTTTTTTTCATCAATATCATTCCGATGAAAAATATCGGGGGAATGACGGCAATAATATTTTTGAAATGATGAAGGATGCGCGTAATAGGGAAATTTTTCGCCGAATTTTGCTCATCAATGAATATCATCTCGACGGTTATTATTTAAAAGATATGCCGGATGAATGGTTTGAACGCCCAAGTGGAGATTTACTGTCTTACCAGCTTCCGATTTCTTTGTATCATGCAATTTTTTCTCGTCAGATGGAAAATCAATTATTTGAGCAGACCTATGATGATCTGAAAAATTTTTTGAACGAGAACAGCATCAATCCGGTGATGGCTCTGTTGATGAGGGTGGATTTGCTTTTTCTTTTGTTGATTCTTGAAAAAAACGATGCGGTCGATGCGCTCTGTGACAGTAATTTTTTGAAAAATATGAGGAAATTGAAGAGCTTACCGGCAGTGAATCGCAGTTTGTATGCTTATTATCTTTTGCATCAAAGAAATGAAAAGATGGCGAGCAGCGTACTTTCGGATTTTGAAAAGAGCGTCGCCTATTTTCCGTATGAAAAGGAAGCAAAGTACAATCGGGAGCTGATGGATTGTGCGAAAAATTTGTGGCGAAAGAAGAGTGTTTCGGCATAAAAAAACCTTTTGCACAGGGCAAAAGGCGATTTTTTATTCGATGGTGTATTCAATATAGCCTTCGGATTTGCGTTTGATGATTTCTCCGATGCCGGCGCGCACGGTGGTGATGTTTTTGTAGAAGATATCTTCCATCCCTGAGCCGCTGAGCGCATTGTGGCAGAGGGCGATTTGAATGTTCATATCGGTGAGCTCATGGTCTCGATTTTTGAAATGTTGAACGACATCGCCGGCAAATACGACGAGGATTTCGGCAGTATCGCCCATCTCTTCGCAGTAGCGATTGTAATTGTAGATTTTAGCTTTGAGTTTGTCGAGCAAATCGTATTTTTCGATTCGAAATAGAACTTTGTAATGCATAGCTTCTCCTTGTACTCGCATGGAGCGGTTAAATTTGTTATGGGTTCAGTATATCATAGATTGACGACGCAAAAAAGATTTTTTGGAGGAGATATGTGGTCGGATTATCATTTGCATTTGGAATATGGCGATTATGATGAGTCGTATGTGCTTCGTTTTTTGGAGAAGGCGCAAAAACTCGGTTTGTCGGAGATAGGATTTTCGGAGCATTCGCATGCTTTTGAGGAATTTCGGGAATTGTATTATGAGGATTTGATTTTGGATGACTCGCCGATTGGCAATTTTCAAAAGCGGTGGCTTGCCAATCCCAAGAGCAAGTTTGTTCACTCGTTGCTAAAGTATCAGGAGTTTATAACAAATCTCAAGGCGAAGGGCTATCCTGTCAAGATGGGCATTGAGGTTTGTAATTTTCAAAATCAAAAAAAGGTCGCGGAAATTTTGAGCGGCTACGATTGGGATTATCGGATGGTGTCGGTGCATTTTGTGCGCGGATGGGGTTTTGATTTTGAAGTGCTCAAGGACAATTTTGACAAAGGCGACTTGGTGAGCATTTGGCAGGACTATGTCAAGGAGATGGAGAAGGTGGCGAGCAGCGGGCTCTATGATATTATCGGGCATCCGTTTAATTTGCGGTTGTTCGGGCATTTGCCGGATCCGGAGCGGGTCGCGCCTTTGCTCAAGCGGGCGGCGGAGATTCTCAAGGCGCACCGTATGGTGGTCGATGTCAATACGGGCACGAGCTATCGCTATCCGATTCGTGAAATCTCGCCTTATCCCGAATTTATGAATCTTGTCAAAGCGTATGATTTGCCGATTATGATTTCGAGCGATGGGCATTTTCCGGAGCATGTCGGCATGAATTTTGACATGGCGAGCGATTATGTGCGCTCTTTCGGTTTGGACGAGGTAGTTTGCTTCGACAAAAGGAATCGCGTGATGAAAAAATTGGATGGAGATAGGAGCTGAAAATGACAAAGACGCCGTTGTTGGATGGATTGATGAAATATAATGAAGAGAAGATTTTGCGTTTTCACATGCCGGGGCATTACGGAAAGATGCCGGCGCAGTATGAAAAATTGTATCGCAATTTGTTTGCGCTGGATGTGACGGAGGTGGACGGAACGGATAATTTGGCTGAGCCGACGGGCATCATCTTGGAATCGCTGGAGCGGATTGCCGAAATTTACGGTGCGAAAAAATCGTATTTTTTGGTGAACGGGAGCACATCGGGAATTCATATTGCGATGGATGCGCTGATTCCCGAAGGAAAAACCGTCGTTGTGGGAAGGAATTCGCACAAGAGTATTCGGAATTTGATTCGCAAAAAATCGCTCGATGCCGTCTATATTTATCCGCGAACGGATGAATTGTTCGGCGTCGATTCACATATTGAATTGCAGGATGTCATCTCAGCGATCGAGCAGGCGAGCGATGTGTGCGCGGTGGTGCTGACCTATCCGAATTATTACGGCAGAACCTATGATTTGAAAAGCATTCATGATTATCTGCAGAGCAAGAAAATCCCGCTGATTGTGGATTCGGCGCATGGGGCGAGTTTCGCTTTTTCAAAAGAATTGCCGGAGTCGGCGGTGTTGCACAGCGATATCTGCATCCACAGTTTGCACAAAACCTTGCCGGCTTTCACACAGACCTCGCTTTTGCATATCGGCAAGAATTTGTCCGAAGCACAAATCGAGAAGGTGGAGGAGAACTTGCGTTTTTATCTTTCGTCCAGTCCGTCGTATTTGCTGATGGCTTCGGCGGAGCTTTCCGTGTCGATGATGGAAGAATGTGGAGAAGCGGAGCTGCTGCGATTAAAAAAATTGTATGAGCGAGCTTGTGCAAAACTCGAGTCGCAGGATGTGCCCGTGTATAAAAATGCGCTCGGGCAGGATTTTTGCAAGCTGTTTGTAAAAACTTCGCTCGGCAAGGAAGCGGCTCAAATCTTGCGCAGAGAATATCGAATTCAATGCGAGATGGCGGTGGATGATTCGCTTTTGTTTATGCTCGGTACGGCGCACAGCGAGGAGGACATCGACTATTTGACGGGTTCCATTTTGGATGCGATTCGAAAATATGGGAAAAAATCGAGCTTGCAGCCGATGATTTTTTTGCCGAAGATGGAAAGGGTGAGTCGGGAGCGAATGGAGGATTGCAAAAATCGAAGCATATCGATGGTAGATGTTTCCGAGAGCATCGGGCTCGTGATTGCCGAAGACATCGTGCCGTATCCGCCCGGGATTCCGGTCGTGATGGAATATGAGGAGATGAACGAGCAGGCGGCGCAGTTGCTCCAACGACTCGGCATAAACAAAATCAAATGTTTTACAGAATCGAATGGAGTCGGCGTTGAATAAACTTTATATTTTTGTATCATTTTGGGTATGATATTTAAAGATATAGAATTGGAACGGGGGCAAACTGAGAAGAAGATAATAAACTGAAATATATTTTGGTGCTGATTACAGTCGGCTTGTTATGTATCGCTTGCACAAAATTTGAAAGTGCAAGCGGCAATCCCCGACCGATAAAAGAATTGACTTATGATGAAAACGGCAAAGAAAACTATATATAAGGAGAACGATGAATACGAGCCATATATGGTGCTAAGCAAAGACTACTATGGAAAGACCTTATTGATGAGAAAGTTCTTATTGGATGAACCGAGAGCATTCAATATATACGAAGCTAACGGATTTCGTAATGCTTATTATCCGGACAGTTTGACGGATGTGTTTTTGTCCAATGATTTCTACAATACTTTGAGTCCTAAAATGAAAGAACTGATATTGGAAATGGATATTGACATTACGACAGAAGAAAGTGTTTAGGCAGGTTCTGTGTTGAAGACGGAAAAAATAAAGCGAAAAATTTTCTTGTTGTCGGCGCATGAAGTGGATGCACCGGCTTCATCCTTGGAAGCGAAGGAAGGAATTCAGCAAAAATATTTTGAAGAAGCACCGGATGGATTGATACGAATAGGACGATTTAAAAATGGAAAAACATTCAATTATTGGATTAGAACTGCCACCACTTGGTACGATTATACGGTATGTGTTGTAGCAGATGATAGAGGTATTATTGGATCTGCTCCGGTAGATTCCGTTTTAGCGATACGACCGATATTTTGTGTTGAAGGGTATATTGAGGTATATCAGCAGAAAATCGAAAAAATAGGTCGGGTATATGTTATTGAATAGATAAAAAATCTTGTATCATAGAGAGAAGTCAAATCGAGTTTTATTTTGGATTCGATTTGTATTCTCTTTTTTATTACAGACCTTTAGGTTTTTGGATTTGCTTATCGGTTTTGACATTTCGTTTTGCAAAAAGATTTTCAAAATGCGCATTTTTTAAGCATATTTAATTTTGTAAGCTTTATTTGAAAGTTAGCTTAGGAAAATTTGGTTATACTGATTTTGTTTGATATAATTTGCTTACTGAATAAACTCTTATATTTTTTGTTGACAATTTGCTGATAATTCGTTATTATGTTTTTAGGTATTTTGGAAACGATTGCTCGGGAATTGACTTCTCGGCGACAACATCGTTTTCAATCGACAAAAAAATAAAACTACATAGGAGGTTTTTATGACGGAAGGGAAAAAAAGAATTAAGAAGCAAGCGACATTAGGAGTTGCGCTTATTCCGGTCATCGCATTGATGATTTTTTTGTATGTGGGTGTGGTAAAATTGGAAAAAGCACCTCATATTCCGTTGGTAGCAGGCTCTTGCGTTGCGGTAGCGGTAGCGGTGTTTTTACTTGGTAATTCTTGGGCGGACATGGAAGATGGGATTTTGAAAACCATCAACATGGGAATGCAGGCATCGCTGATCTTGATGGTCATCGGTATGCTTGTCGGTTCATGGATTTTGGGCGGTATCGTGCCGTCGATGATTTATTATGGATTGCAAATTTTATCACCGAGTATCTTCTTGGTTGCGACGGTGATTTTGTGCTCCGTTGTTTCGATTGCGACGGGTTCTTCGTGGACAACTTCGGCAACAGTGGGCGTGGCACTCATCGGTATTGCCAAAGGGATCAATATTCCGGAGCCGGTAGCTGCAGGAGCGATTATCTCGGGAGCATATTTTGGAGATAAAATGTCTCCTTTATCGGATACGACGAATCTTGCGCCGGCGATGGCGGGTTCTACCTTGTTTGACCATATTCGTCACATGATTTATACAACGGGTCCTTCTTATTTGATTGCCTTGGTGCTTTTTGGCTTTTTGTCGATGAAGTATGCGGGACAGGAATTGGATGCTCATGAAATTAACGGAATGCTTGAGGTGCTGAGAACAAACTTTAATATCAATTTGTTGATGCTCATTCCACCGATTTTGGTTATCGCGATGGTTATTTTTAAAGTACCGGCGATTCCGGGATTGCTCGGCGGTCTGTTTCTCGGATGTTTGTTTGCATTCCTTTTCCAAGGTGCAAGTTTGGGAACTATCATCAGCGTTGCGAATGATGGAATCAGTTATGGATATATAACTTTGGGTGATGAACAAATCACTTTCGGTGCCGCCAAAGAATTGGGACTTATGATGGATGCTTTGCCGAGCGGAGCGGAAATTGTCTCTACCGGCAGCGATGTTATCGACCAGTTGCTGTCACGAGGTGGAATGCAGTCGATGATGTGGACGGTTTCTTTGATTATCTGTGCATTGTCTTTCGGTGGAATTATGGAATCTACGGGAATGCTTGAAGTGTTGGCGGGTTCTTTGTTGAAGTTGGCAAAGGGAACGGGCTCTTTGGTAGCAGTTACGATTTTCTCAACCATCTTTATCAATGTTATCGCATCTGACCAATATCTATCGATTGTAATTCCGGGTCGTATGTATAAGGATGCGTATGCGGAGCGCGGATTGTCTCCGCGAAATCTGTCGCGTACTTTGGAGGACGGCGGTACGATTACATCCGCATTGGTTCCTTGGAATACTTGCGGGGCTTATATGGCGAAGTCTCTAGGCGTTGATACGGTAAAATATCTTCCGTTCTGTTTCTTCAATCTAATCAATCCGGTTGTTTCGGTTGTGATGGCATTCTTGGGCATCGGTCAGATGAAGATGACGGATGCGGAAAAAGAAGCTTACGAAAAATCGAAAGCGGCGATTCAGCATCTTGCATAGAAAATGGAATAGAATTTTAATTTATTGTTGCGTTGACGAAAATAATTCAGTACAATACCTACATTTCAAAATGTGAAGTGTAGGTATTTTTTTGTTTTTGTGATTTTTGGCGCTTTTTTTTTTGAAATCGAATTTGCCTTCTCGTTTGTTGACGGTATTTTTACACGATGTTATAATGATTTGAAAATGAATTTCAAATCGTTTCGTCTAAAATCATTACAATGGACTGAGCAGCGATAGAATTTTTATTCTTAAAATCGGATGGGGCTCGTCGGGGATGCCCTATTGTTTGCTCGATTTTTTCGGATACTTTTAAGATTTTGGAGTTGGAAACGAGAGACTTGGAGGATTTATGGCACTTATTAAATGTGAAAATGTCACTTTGGGATATGAGAATACAGTTGTTTTGGAGAATCTGGATTTGACGGTGAATTCAGGGGATTATCTGTGCATCGTCGGAGAAAATGGCTCGGGGAAAAGTACCTTGATCAAGGCTTTGCTCGGTCTAAAACCTGCGCTCAAGGGCAAGATTACGATGGGCGACGGATTGCTTCAAAACGAAATCGGCTATTTGCCTCAGCAAACATCCGCGCAGAAGGATTTTCCGGCTTCGGTCAAGGAGGTCGTGATGTCGGGTTGTTTGAATCAGAAAAAATTGTTTCCTTTTTATAATAAGAAGGACCACGAACGGGCGACGGAGAATATGAATTTGCTCGGCATCGAAAATTTAAAAAAGAAAAGCTATCAGGAATTGTCCGGCGGTCAGCAGCAGCGGGTTTTGTTGGCTCGGGCGCTATGTGCGACTTCGAAATTGTTGCTCCTGGATGAGCCGGTTGCGGGTCTGGATCCTTTGGTCAGCAAGGAATTGTATGAGGTGGTGAAGATGCTGAACAAAGAGCGCGGAATTACGATTATCATGGTTTCTCACGATGTAGGTACGGCAATTGATGAGGCGACTCATATTTTGCATTTGCGCAACAAGGTGTTGTTCAGCGGAGTGAAGGCGGATTATTTGCAGACGAGCCTCGCCCAATCATATCTTGGGGGAATGAGTTATGATTAGTTTGTTAAACACGATGTTGAGCTATGAATTTTTGCTCAAAGCTTTTGTGGTCGGTATCGTGGTGTCGCTCTGTGCGTCGATGCTCGGGGTGAGCTTGGTGCTCAAGCGCTATGCGATGATTGGCGACGGTCTTTCGCATGTCGGATTCGGCTCGTTGGCGGTTGCGACGGCGCTCAATATGGCGCCGCTTCAAGTTACGATTCCGATTGTCGTTTTGTCGGCTTTTTTGCTTTTGCGCATCAGCGAGAGCAGCAAGATAAAAGGGGATTCGGCGATTGCGATGATTTCGACATCGGCTTTGGCAATCGGGGTGACGGTGATTGCGCTGGCGAAGGGACTCAACAATGATTTATACAGTTATATGTTCGGCAGCATTTTGGCGATGAGTCGGGCGGATGTCGTGCTCAGCTTGGTGCTCAGCAGTATCGTGCTGATTCTTTTTGTGTTGTTTTACAACAATCTGTTCGCGATTACTTTTGATGAATCTTTTTCGCGAGCGACCGGAATCAATGTGGATTTTTACAATATGTTGCTTGCTTTTTTGACGGCGATTACCATCGTTTTGGGGATGCGGATTATGGGGGCTTTGCTGATTTCTAGTCTCATTATTTTTCCGGCGCTCACTTCAATGCGTGTGTTTCGACATTTTCGAACGGTCATCATCAGCTCGGCGATTATTTCGTTGCTCGGTTTTGTTTTCGGAATGATGATCAGCTATGTTGCGGGAACGCCGACGGGCGCGAGTGTCGTTATCGTCAATATTTTTATGTTTGCGCTTTTTTCTTTTATTCGAATTTATTTGCCGAAAAGCAAATTGTAATCTTAGAAATATGGAGATGAAAAAACAGATGAGGAATCTGTTTTTTTGGTGGAAATTTTTTTGTTTTTTACCTAAAATTTGTTAAGTTATTGTAACATGGTTGTAATTTGTTTTCAAAAAGGCTAAGCTATAATATGAAAAGAAGGATGGTGAAGAAATGAAGTTTAATACTCAAAATTTTAAAGGCAAGTTGAAGCGTTTTGTGATTTCGGCAATAGCGCTTTTTCAAATGGCATCGGTGGTCAGCTACGGCTCGATGATAGACGAAAATATGTATGAGATTCCAATCAGTCGCGGGGTGACGCACAAAAGGGTTGTGCAAACTTTTGAGAACGGTGTGCAGTCGATTTATTTGACGATTGCGGATTTGAGCGATGCGTCGCTGGGGCTGAATCTTTTATATAATAAAGGAACGGGTTTTGTCAATCGTAAGGAGCTTTCGGTGCTCGCGGGGCAAAATCCGAATGCGGTCGCTTCCATCAACGGCGACTTTTTTCACACGAGTGATCCGAGTTATTCGACCGGTATTATGGTGGATGCGGGCAAGATGATTTCTTCGCCGTCGTATAAAAATGGGGAAATGGCATCGATGATTTTGGACAGCAACGGGAATTTGATTTTCGACTATCTGTCATCGGGTGTCGTGTTGACGAACAACAGCAATGGGCAGACCTACAATTCCATCAGTTTGAACAAACATTCGGCGAGTTTCAATTTCCCGATTATATTTACGAGTGAATATCGAAAGATGACGGTCGGCTCGAAACCGAGCAAACAGCTTACGGAAGTCGTCGTTCGCAACGGCTCGGTGGCGGAAGTGCGCGTGGGTGAGCAGGCGACGCAGGTGCCGGCGGACGGTTTTGTCGTGCTGGCGGGCGGTGCGAAAGGAAGTGAGCTTTCAAGCAAATTTGCGGTCGGCGATTCGGTTTCTTTGTCGAGCAATGCGGAGCAGGCTTATTCGAATATGGTAACGGCAATCGGTGGCGGAACGATGGTTCTGAAGGACGGTCAGCCGACGGCGATTACGCATCGGGTAAAAGGGAAGTCGCAGCGTACGGCAATCGGTGTGACTTTCGACAATAAATTGGTCTTTATGGTAACGGATGGAAGAACCGGCGCATACATCGGAATGAATGAAAATGATGTGGCGAGCTTTTTGCAGTCGCAAAATGTGAAGGATGCGATGATGCTTGACGGTGGCGGTTCGACGGAGCTGATTATCAACTGCAAAATCACAAATCATTTGGTCGGTAAGGAGCGTAAGTTGCTCAACGGAATTTCGGTGGTCAACAGCAGTCCGCGCGGCGCTTTATCCAAGCTGGAGGCGGTACTGGAGACGGACAGTATCGTGCAGGGAGACCAAGTGAAGCTCGTGGTGCAGGGATTTGACGAATCGATGAATCCGATTGCACTCGGCGGTGTTTCGGTCAGCGGCTCGGGTGTGAATGTCACTTACAACAATGGATATATTACTGCAAATTCAGGCGGAACGGGCAGTTTGCTCATCAGCTCCGGCTCGGCATCGACTTCGATTCCAATCAATGTCGTGGGCATCAATCCGAATGACCCGAATCTTCAAGCGGAAGGCGGCGCAATTGATTTTGCCATCGTGCCGAATGGAAGCTCCGACAAAAATGATGTGCTCGGACAGGTGCTCAATGCAAAAATCGTTGAAAAATCCGCGAATGCCAAGACAGCCATCAATATGTTCAACAAGAGTCAGGAATTGAGCAATTCGTTGAAGGGCAATAAGGAGTCCATCCATCAGGGCGGACAGGTTCTTGACAGTTCCGGCGTAAGCTTTGTCGGGTTGACGGTCAACAAAGGAATCGGCGGAACGAGCGGTCAATGGACTGCGCTCAAAAACGGATTGGCATCCGCAAATTCCAATGTCGTGGTCATGTTTAACGGAAGCTTCAAGCTGAATCCGGCGGAGAAAAAACTGTTCAGAAAGCTGGTCAATGAAGCGGCGAAGAGCAAAAATGTCTATGTGATTTCATACGGCGATGCGTTCGGCTCGTATGTGGAGGGCAATGTCAGCTACATTACGGTGATGGACAATGCGGTTGCTAAAGGTACAAGCGATGCGGATTTCAAAATGCTGAGCATGAGAAATCAAAATGGAAAACTAAGCTACAGCTTTGAAAAATTATTTTAGATTCTAAATTGAGTTTCACAAGCTGGTTTGTACGAGGGTATGAATCGGCTTTTTGTTTTCAAAAGCAGGCAGATGGTGTACAATGGAATCGGAATGAAATGGAAATCGGGTCGAAAGGATGAACGATGAGAAGCAAACTTTTGTGGGATGTCGCGACGCGGGATTTTATTCTCGATGATATCGATGAAGCGATTTGTGCAGTGGACAATGACGGCATCGTCACGATTTGGAATAAAAAATCGGAGCAGATTTATGATTTGCCGAAGGAAGAGATTTTAGGCAAGAAGATGGACGAGGTGTTGCCCGACACCGTCATTATGAAAGTGCTCCAAACGAAGGAGGAGCAACAAAATATTTATACATCCACTCGAACGGGCTGCAATATTTTGGTGAAGGCGAAAATTTTGTACGACGAGCTCGATATGATTGGCGTAGTTTGTGTGGATAAGGATTTGAGCGAGATTGCCAAATTGCAGGAGCAGGTCGATACTTTGCAGGAGCGTGTGGAGTTTTTGGAAAGTCAAAATCTTAGCGAACAATCCTCTGTCATCATCGGCAATTCGACAAAGATGGTCGAGCTGATGTATAAGATGAATCAGATTGCAAAAACCGATGTGAATGTTTTGATTTCGGGAGAGAGCGGCGTCGGGAAAAAAGCGTTGGCTCGCGAACTGCATCGAATGAGTCGGCGCGAAGGAATTTTTATCAGCGTCAATTGCGGGGCGATTCCGGCGACTCTGTTTGAGGAAGAATTTTTCGGCATCGAGCTGGCGAATGATGAGCGGGCGGGCTTTTTTGAGTTGGCGAATGGGGGCACTCTTTATTTGAGCGGAATTTCCAATATGTCGCTCGAAATGCAATCCAAATTGCTCAATGCTTTGCAGAATATGGAAATTTCCCGCTTGGGCAGCAAAAGAAAAATCCAAATCAATGCGCGCATCATCGCATCGAGCGCGAAGAATATCAAGGAGCAGGTGGAACGGGGCGAGTTTTTGGAGGAGTTGTATTATCGGCTCAATGTGATTGAACTCAAAATTCCGCCGCTGCGGGAGCGCGGCTCGGATATCACCTTGCTTGCGGATTTCTTTTTGCGGGAGCTTGCCGAAAAATATCAGGTGAAGCAGCCGAGCATTTCACCGCGGGTGATGAATGTTTTGCTGGAATATGAATGGGGCGGAAATCTTCGGGAGCTCAGAAACATTATGGAGCACATGATTGTTATGTGCGGCGGCGAAGAAATCACGATGGAGATGGTGCCTTATGCGGTCAAGGAGAGTGCGGCGAAATTCGCGCGCTCGTATTCACAAATCAACGACCTTGCGAAGACCGTCGGCGAATATGAAAAACATATTATTGAAGAAGCTTTGGAAAATTGTAATTGGAACAAATCGCAGACTTCGCGACTGCTGAATATTCCGCGCACGACGCTGATGTATAAAATCGAGCAGTACCAGCTTAAAGAATTTCCAAGCAAGAGAAGAAAATAGATGTCCGATATTCGACAGTGACGAAAAACGGATAAAATAATTTTATGGAAAGCTGAAACGAAAAAACAAAGAATATCAATATCTGAAAATTGATTTTTGGAGTTGATATTTTTTTGTTGTCGAAAAACGGACAGTTGCAAAGGGCATTCAGATATCCTATAATGAATATAGTTTAGCTTTTTCCGAGCTCGAATGTCAACGGATTGACAATCGCTTGGAAAAGAGGGAGGTCATTGTGAAAATTGTATTGCCGCTGAGGCAGCATGTCGGCGCACCATGTCAGCCGATTGTTGCGGTGGGCGATGAAGTTCGTAGAGGGCAACTGATTGCGAAACCGAACGGATTGGGTGCGAATATTCATTCCTCGGTCAACGGAAAAATTGTTGTCATCGATGAGGAGAAAATTGAAATCGAATCCGAAGGCGCGGTGGATGTAAGCGATTATATTCGTTTGCAATCGAAAGAGCCTTTGGCGTTGATTGAAGAAGCGGGAATTGTCGGCGCCGGCGGAGCGGGTTTTCCGGCTCATGTCAAGTTCAAGGCGAAGCTCGACGGCGGATATATTCTTGCGAATGCTGCGGAATGTGAGCCGCTGCTTGAACATAATATGAAGATTTTGAGGGAGAATCCTGAAATCGTCCTCAAAGGAATGAAATATGTGATGGAAATTACGGGAGCCGCGCATGGTTATATCGCCATCAAGCCGAAGCACAAGCAGGAGATGATTGCGGTTGCGAGGGCGGCGAAAAATTTTGAGGGAATCGAAGTGAAATTTCTCTCCGATATGTATCCGGCGGGTGATGAACGAGTGATTGTGCGCGAACTGCTCGGAGTGGAATTGCCTTTGGGCGCTTTGCCGATTGAAGCAAATGCCATTGTGTCGAATGTGGAAACACTCAAAAATGTCGCGCGTGCCATCGAGGACAAAATGCCCGTAATGACGAAGGATTTTACCGTCACGGGTCGGGTACAAAACGAAATGGTGTATCTGGATGTGCCGCTTGGGATGAAAATCGGTGATTATATCGAAAAATCGGGCGGCTATGTCGAGCCTTATGGTGAAATTATCGCGGGCGGCCCTTTTACGGGAAAGCATACCGAAGAAGATTCGCCGATTACCAAGACGCTCGGCGGAATCATCGTGGCGATGCCTTTTCCGAATGAGAAAAGAAAAGTCGGTGTGATTGAATGTGAATGCGGAGCCCAGTTGGAGCGATTGAGTGAAATTGCGCATGGCATGGGCAGCGAAGTGGTAGCATCGGTCAAATGCAAACGGATGGAAGAAATCAACGGGCGTTTTCGCTGTACTTTGCCGGGAATTTGTCCGGGTCAGGCGGAAAAAGTGCTTGAGCTCAAAAAGATGGGTGCGGAGGTCATTATAACCGGAACTTGTGAGGATTGAACGAATACGGTTATGCAAGTAGCTCCCAGGTTGGGAGTGCCGGTTTATCACAGTACCGACCATGCGCTCAGAGCGGGTGGCCATCGACTGTATCGAAGAAAAAAATAAATTAAAAATCCTATCGTGAGGAAAAAGGAGGAATTATGTCAATTTCGGTTGAAACCGCTAAGGCTCATGCAAAAGACCCGGCGGTATTGTGCTGTCGATTCGAAGCGGGCAGCATTATTGAAGTATCAAATTTGGAAGACCCCGCGATTTTTCCGGACCTTGTGGAGTCCGGTTTATTGCAAATCGGAGAGGACACGCTGACGATTGAAGAAGTGCTCGGCGCAAAGTTGACGCAGACGGTGGATGCGTTGACTCCTTTGACAAAAGAAATGCTTTCGGGCATCGCATCGCCGGTGGAGCAAAAGGAAAGTGAAGCTCCGGTGATGGAGCCGGTTGCATCGGTTGCACCAATCGCGCCGGTCGCAGCGATTGCGGAGAATGCGGGAATGATTCGAATTCATATCGGTGAAGGTCGCGATATCAATCTTGAAATTCCGCTCAGCGTTGCGCGTGCCGGCATGGCGGAGAATATGTTCTCGGGAAGTTCCAATGTGTCAGCGCCGGCGGGAGCGGCATCCGAGCAAGCGTCCGCACAAAATCAAAAAGCTGCGTCGGAGAGAGTGATTCGCTCACTCAAGCGTCGACATTTCCAAATTGATAAAGTGGAATTCGGTCCGGAAACCAAAATCGAGGGCAAGACTTTATACCTTCGGGAAGGAATTGAAAAGGATGCGGTTGAAACGCAGGAAGTGGTTGTTTCGATGAAGGTGGATATCATCACGCCGGAGAAGTACGGCAATTATTCCGAAACGATTATGGATGTTCAGCCGATTGCAACGAAGGAGGAAGGCGAGCTCGGCAGCGGAATTACGAGAGTGCTTGACGGTGTCATTATGATGGTGACGGGAACGGATGAAAACGGAGTTCAAATCGGAGAGTTCGGCTCATCCGAAGGCGAGCTTGACAAAAATATTATGTGGGGCAGACCGGGAGCGCCGGACAAGGGCGAGATTTTTATCAAGACCGAGGTGGTCATCAAGGCGCATACGAATATGGAGAGACCGGGACCGCTTGCCGCACACAAGGTATCGGATTTTATTACGGAAGAGATTCGAAAGGCGCTTAAAAAAGCGGACGATTCTTTGGTCACTCACGAAGAAGAATTCGTACAAAAAAGACGAGCGGGCAAAAAGAAAATCGTCATCGTCAAAGAGATTATGGGGCAGGGTGCAATGCATGACAATCTGATTCTTCCGGTGGAGCCGGTCGGCACGCTCGGAGCGAAGCCGAATGTCGATTTGGGGAACTTGCCGGTGGTGCTTTCACCGCTTGAGGTGCTCGATGGCGGAATTCATGCACTGACCTGTATCGGCCCTGCGTCCAAAGAAAATTCTCGTCATTATTTCAGAGAACCTTTGGTTATTGAAGCGATGCGCGATGAAGAAGTGGATTTGGCGGGCGTTATCTTTGTCGGTTCACCGCAAATCAACTCGGAAAAATTCTATGTGTCGAATCGATTGGGTATGACGGTCGAGGCGATGGATGTCGATGGCGCAATTATTACGACGGAAGGCTTCGGAAACAATCATATCGACTTCGCATCGCATCATGAGCAAATCGGAATGCGCGGTGTGGAAGTGGTCGGCGTCACTTATTCCGCAGTTCAGGGAGCATTGGTGGTCGGCAATAAATATATGAAGCATATGATTGACAACAACAAATCTTCTCAGGGAATCGAAAATGAAATTTTATCCAACAATACGCTGTGTGAAGAGGACGCGATTCGTGCGATGGCGATGCTCAAAGCGGCGATGGCGGGTGAAGAAGTCAAAGAGGCGGAGCGCAAATGGAATCCGAATGTGAAGCTGAACAATATTGAGATGATTGAGAAGGCGCTCGACAAGAAGATAGAGTTGGTTGATAATGAGCAGGTGCTGCCGAAAAGTAAAAAAAGAATGGAAATTTACGAAGTGGAATGATGGATAAATTGAAATATGCTTCCACGGAAAATTATGTGGAAGGTGTAATTGTCGAAGTCAAGGACGGTCTTGTGGCGATTGACCTCAAAGGAAGAATGGGGCAATGGCGTGTGCCGGTTCGGATGGTAATTACGGACTATGAACTCAAAGAGGGATTGGAAGTAGGATTTTTGTTGAGCTATCCGGAGGTGCTCGGGCCGCAAGTGAATGAAAAATATGCTCAGAATTTGGAGTATAAAAAGCAGAAGAAAATGGAGGATTCAAAATGAGCCTTACAGTCGTAAAAGGACTACAATCAGAAATATTTGTGCCTGTTACGCCGCCGCCGGTGTGGACGCCGGTTTCCAAACCGCTGAATGAAGCGGTGGTTGCGTTGGCAACTGCGGCAGGTGTGCATTTGAAAACGGATGAGCGTTTTAATTTGGCGGGGGATTTTACATTCCGCACAATTCCGGGCGATGTCAAAGGCGAGGAGCTGATGGTATCTCACGGAGGATATGACAACGGAGATGTCAACAAGGACATCAACTGTATGTTCCCGATTGAGCGCTTGCAGGAACTTGCAAAAGCAGGATTTATCAAGGCAGTTGCGCCGATTCATTTCGGATTTATGGGCGGCGGCGGCGACCAGTCGAAGTTTACCAACGAAACCGGACCGGAGATTGCCGAGCAGCTCAAAGCGGAAGGTGTGGATTATGTGATGCTGACTGCCGGCTGAGGTACTTGCCACCGCTCTGCCGTGATTGTGCAGAGAGCAATTGAAGCTGCCGGTATTCCGACGGTTATCATCGCAGCTTTGCCGCCGGTCGTTCGACAAAACGGAACGCCTCGGGCGGTTGCACCTCTTGTGCCGATGGGCGCGAATGCGGGTGCGCCGAATGACATCGAAATGCAAACCGAAATCGTCAAAGCGTCGCTGGAAGCGATGATGGAGATGACGAGTGCGGGACAAATCATTCCGCTGCCATTCGAATACAATGCAAAAGTTTAAGGTGGAGGGTTCTTCCCTCCGAAACGGTGAATTATGGAAGAAATATTACGGAGATTGGTCATCCGTTCATTTCATGTGCATGAAGTGATTTTCGGCGACAGATTTGAATTTCAAAACGGCTTGTTGCAATTGGATAAAAAGCTGGTCGATGCGCTGTCTCATCCTTTGATTCGAAAAGTTCATATCGATATTATCAAACCGCATGATCATGAGCGGGAAATCAATACGATTATGGATATCATTCCGATTTCAACCAAGGTGCTCGGCAAATTGGGCGAAGGGATCACCTTCACGATGACGGGTGTCTATGTGATGCTGACCGGTTGTGACGAAGATGGGCGACAGATGCATGAGTTCGGCTCGTCGGAAGGGATTTTGAGTCGGCAGATGAAATTCGGAAAGGCGGGGACGCCGCGCGAAGAGGATTATATCATCCATATCGATGTGTTGCTCAAAGGAGGCGAGCCCTATGACAGACGATTGCCGACCGCGGCTTTTCAAATCTGTGACGAAATGATACAAAATATCCGAATGACGCTGAAAAAACAAGAGTCCAAAAATGCGAATGAGGTGCATGAGTTTTATGACAAAGCTCGTTCGGGCGTCAAGCGGGTCGCCATCGTCAAGCAGGTCGCCGGACAGGGAGCGATGTATGACAATCTGCTTTTCCCGAAAGAACCTTCGGGCTTTGCCGGCGGCGTTTCGATTATTGAGCTTGGCAATATGCCCGTCGTTTTGTCGCCGAACGAATTTCGTGACGGAGCGCTTCGGGCAATGGATTAGGAGGACTTATGGGCGTAGGGCCATCGACGAAGGAGACGAGTCTGCATCATTTTCGTGACCCGCTGTTGGAAGTGTTGGGCGAGGATACGGATGTAGATCTTGTCGGTGTCATTGTGGTGGGAACACCGCAGGACAATTTGGAAAAAGAAAGAGTAGGGCAAAGAACCGCGCAGATGCTCGAGGCGATGCGTGTGGACGGTTGTATTTTATCCTGTGACGGTTGGGGAAATTCTCATGTCGATTATGCCAATACTTTTGAAGAAATCGGCAAACGCGATATCGCCGTAGTCGGCATGACTTTTAACGGAACACAGGCAAAATTTGTCGTTACGAATAAATATATGGACACCATTGTTGATATCAACAAGTCGGCGGAAGGTATCGAAACCGAAGTGGTGGGCGAAAACACAGCGGACAAATTGGACGCGAAAAAGGCGGTCGCTTTTTTGAAACTGAAAATGAGGAGGAAAGAAAGATGATATTTTCCCGCGGATTACATGCCATTGATTCGCATACTGCAGGCGAGCCGACTCGGATTATCGTAGGCGGAATTCCGAATATCAAAGGCGCAACGATGCCGGAGAAAAAGGAATATCTTGAGCAAAATTTGGATTATCTGAGAACGGCGGTAATGCTGGAGCCGAGAGGACATCGGGATATGTTCGGCTCGATTTTGCTGGCGCCGGTGAGTCCGGAGGCGGATTTGGGTATTATATTTATGGATGGCGGTGGCTATCTCAATATGTGCGGTCACGGAACAATCGGTGCGGTGACGGCGGCAATTGAAACGGGAATGGTGCCGATGGTGGAGCCGATTACGAATGTCGTGCTCGAAGCGCCGGCGGGCATCGTGCGTGCGGAGGCGAAGGTTGAGAACGGAAAGGTCAAGAGCGTCGCATTTGTCAATGTGCCTGCTTTTCTGTATAAAAAAAATCAGAAGGTGATGCTCGACGGCAAGGAAATTACTTTTGACATTTCATTCGGCGGAAGCTTTTTTGTAATCGTTCATGCCAAAGAACTCGGGCTTGAGATTAAGCCGGAGAACAGCAAAAATCTGACGGAGATGGCAATAAAATTGCGCTCTGTCATCAATCAGGAAATTGAGATTCAGCATCCGACGCTGAAGCATATTAAGACGGTGGATTTGGTTGAAATTTATGATGAGCCGACTCATCCGGAAGCGACTTACAAGAATGTCGTGATTTTCGGTCAGGGTCAGGTGGACCGCTCGCCATGCGGTACGGGAACTTCCGCAAAATTGGCGACTCTCTTTGCGAAGGGAGAGATCAAGCCGGGCGAAAAATTCGTCTATGAAAGTATTTTAGGAACTTTGTTTTATGGAGAAATCGTCGGTACGGACAAGGTCGGCGATTATGATGCGATTATTCCTAAAATAGCGGGCTCCGCTTACATTACGGGTTTCAGTCATTTTGTCATTGACGAGAATGACCCCGTCAAATACGGATTCGTCTTATAAAGATTGACAGCCGCTTGAGATTTGCGAACTTCGTATGATGAGCAGATTGGGCAGGAGGTATTTATGCGAACGGAGAATGGTTTTTTTAATGCTGTAAATATTTTGTTGGCGGTCTTGGGGCTATTTCTGATTGCTTTCTTAGCGGTTTTTATCATGGATGTCATCAAACGAAAAGACGACAAGGAGCACACCAATTTTTTGATTTCGGGAATCATCGGAATGATTGCCAATTTTTTCGATACTTTGGGCATCGGCTCTTTTGCCATCGCAACCTCTTTGCTGCGTTTTTTCAAGCAGATTGAAGACCGAGTTTTGCCGGGCACGCTCAATGTCGGCTGCTGTGTTCCGGTGATGACGGAGGCTTTTTTGTTCATCAGCCGAATTGAAGTGGAGCCGATTACTTTGGTGAGCATGCTTTCCTCGGCGACGGCGGGCGCTTATCTCGGGGCGGGAATCGTTTCAAAATTGCCGACCAAGACGGTGCAGCGCGTGATGGCTTTTGCGCTGGCGGTAACCGGAACGATTGTGGTTTTGCAGTTGAGCGGAATTTTGCCGACGGCGAATGAAGAATCGGTCGTCATCGGACTTTCGGGAGCAAAATTATTCATCGGTATTTTTGTGAATTTTATCTTAGGCGCACTCATGACGGCGGGAATCGGTCTTTATGCACCTTGTCTGGCACTCGTGATTTTTTTGGGAATGAATACGAGAGCGGCTTTTCCGATTATGATGGCATCCTGTGCTTTTTTGATGCCGGTCGCATCCATCAAATTTGTCAAAGAGGGAGCCTACAACAAAAAGGCATCTCTCGCGATTGCAATGCTCGGCGTACCCGGTGTGCTTATCGCGTACAAATTTTTTGAGGGACTGAGTCTGTATATGCTCAAATGGCTCGTGGTGGCGGTTATGATTTATACATCAATCACATTGCTTGCGGCGTCAAGCAAGAATCAAGAAACAGCCTAGTTTTTTGAATTTGGAATGCTCAGCAGTTTTCTACAAAAAAGTTGACTTTCAAAATATTTAATGCTACTATCAATTATGAATAGCTTTTGTTTTAAATTCATTTTGGAAGGGGGATTGCAATGGACAAGAAAAGATTGCTGGACGATGCCGCTTATGAAATTTTTTTAGAGAGAGGCTACAAGAATACGAATATCGCGCTGATTACGAAGAGGGCGAATATGGCGGTGGGCTCGTTTTACAAATATTACCAAGCCAAAGAAGATATTTTTTTGCAGGTCTATATTCGGGAAAATGAGCGGATGCGCAGAGAGTTGGTCGAGCGTATCGATTGGAGCAAGAAGCCGATTGATGTTGTGGAAGATATTTTTCATTACAGTTTGGATGTGCTCTTGAGCAATCCGATTCTGGTTGAGTGGAATAGCGACAAATTGGGCAAGATGCTTCACGAGCACTATCGCTCGGAGAACGGTATGTCCGGGAATTCCTTTCATCATTTTTTGATGAATTATTTTCGGGTTCAGCTCGGACGGGCAAATTATGACGATGCCGAAGTGTCCAAAATTTTGAAAGCCTACGAGCTTATCAATTACATCGACTATCATGTCGGGGAAGAAGATTTTGAAGGAAGTAAGGAAGCGATGCAGACCTTTATTCAATATTTTGCAAAAGGACTGTTCGCGGATAAATAAAACAAACAAAAAGGACGATTGCTCGTCCTTTTGTTGTGCTATGCAAAATGTTGTACCCAATATGTTGTATATTGGCTTGAATGATTCGGAATAAAGAGCGCAACGCTCATTTTGGTGTATTCCTTGTTCATCATATTCTTGCGATGTCCCGGTGAGTTCATCCAAGAATTAACCACTTGTTCCGGACTTTGTTGTCCGGCAGCGATGTTTTCAGACAAACAGTCAGTTCCTACTGAGTGAAATGGTTTCCCATTCGGTCTGGTGTGATCCCAAAATACAGTGAGTTCCGCAGCTCGTATTGCTGTTCCGGAATCCAAGTCGTCTGCCCATTTCAGTTGGGAAACTCCCGCTTTTTTTCTTTCCGCATTCACAAGTTCAAGCACTTTTTGTGCATATTCCCTGTTGTATTTTCCGGAAATTGTTGTCGTGCCTTGGCTCGTTTGAACCGAAATATTAATAATATCAGATGATTGCTTTGGTTTGGCACTTTTTTTCTTTTGCTCGTTTTTTGCTGTGACTTGTGTTTTCGTTTCTGATTTTTGGGATGCGCTTTGGGTTTGAGGAATGATTCCTCCGTTTATCACTTCGTTTGCACGCACGATGATGGATGCGAGCTCGGCGCGGGTAATACTTTTGCGCGGAGCGAAAGTTCCATCCGGATATCCACTCATGATATTGAGTGATGCGACATTTTGAATTTCGCTTTGGTATGGCGAATTAGCGATGTCGCTGAAATTCTTAGGCGTCGTCGGTAGTTGGACACCTCTGTGTCGCAAGCTGCGTTGAACCGCTCTTGCAACTTCTTCTCTTGTTGCATTTTGCGCCGGGGCAAAACTGTTGGAATCGATCGGCACCATAAAATCGGATGCCACACTCTTTAAGATAACCTGTTCGCTCCATCTTCCGTCGGTGTCATTGAATTTCAATGAAGTGGAAGTGGATGGGTCGCCTGCGAGTCGCACGACGATAGCGGCAAGCTCTTCTCGGGAGACATTTTTTTTGGTACCGAATCGGTTGTCGCCAAGACCTTTCATATAGCCTAGCGTAACAACTTTTTCAATACTGTCTTTTGCCCAGTGATTATTTGCATCGGAGAAGTTGTTTGCATTTGCCATTGCGCCGGAACTGATAAAAAGCGCGAGTGACAGTGCAATGCATAAATGTCTTTTCATATCATTTCCCCCATGCCGTGTCAAGGACACATATAATATTCCAATATATAGTATATACCAAGATAACCGGTTTGTCACTAATTTTTAGTGAAAATAAAATGAGTTTCACAAGAATTTTTCAGACCTTTTCAAAACCGATGGCTTTGCCAAATTGTCCAAACGGACTGCAATCTTCTGATGGTATGAAAAGCGGTAATTTCATTTTATAAAACAGAAAGCGGATTTTTTGGTAATGCGGGTAAAAATTTTGTAGGAAAAACCCGATTGAATCGTTATCTGTTTTTAAAATAAAACAAAGTCCTTTCTTGATGAAAGGCGTAAAATTGGATATACTGAATGTAATAATGTTTCGGAGCAATAAATTTTATCCGTATCGCTTCCTATTTATATAGTCGGATAAAATGTTGAATTCTTAAGAGGAGTTTTTATGAGAGAAATTTTGCCGGCGCTGGATCGCACATCCAAAGAGCCGATGTATTCGCAGCTTTATAAATATATCAAAAAAGAAATTGAGAACGGCTCTATTCGAGAGGGGGAGAAGCTTCCGTCGATTCGGAATCTGTCGAAAAAAATGGGAATCAGCATCACGACGATTCGCCTCGCTTATGACCAATTGGCGATGGAAGGCTATATTTTGAACAAGGAAAAGTCGGGCTACTATGTGAACAAGCTCGATTTTGTGGAAGAGGTGATGAGCCTTTCGTATGACAGTACCCATAACGCGAGCAAGGTTCGTTTCGAGCGCATGGTTTCGATTTATGATGAGGAATGTTTTGACTTTATAAAATGGAAGAAATGTTTGAATCATGTGCTTGTGTATCAATCTAAATTTTTGCTTGCGGATGCGGATTTTCAAGGAGAGACGGAATTGCGGGAGCAGATTGCGAAATATGTGTTTCAGTCCCGAGGGGTTCATTGCCACAGCGATGAAGTGGTCGTCGGTGCGGGAACGCAGCAGCTGATGAATATCTTGACCGCCATTCTCAATCGCGCCGGGAAAAAGAGCATCGGTTTTGAAGACCCGGGCTATGTGCTCAGCCGAAATATTTTCGGTGCGCAGCATTTTAAAATTCACAATTTGCCGATTGATGAGGAAGGGATTTTGCTTGCGGATGCTTTTGCCAAGAAGCTTGATTTGCTCTATGTCAGTCCGTCGCATCAATTTCCGACGGGCATCGTGATGTCGGCGGCTCGGAGGAGTCAACTGCTTTCGTGGGCGCGCGACACGAGAGGCTATATCATCGAGGATGATTATGATTCGGAATTGCGATATTTCGGCCGCCCAATTCCTGCGCTCAAAGCCATGGATAAGAGCGGACGCGTAATTTATATGGGCTCCTTTTCATCGACTCTTTTGCCGTCAATACGAATCAGCTATCTGGTTTTGCCGAAGGAGCTTTTGGATATTTATCAGGAAATTAAAAACTCTTATTCGCAGGGGGTGTCGAAGGTTGACCAACTTGCGCTCTGCAAATTTATGGAGGATGGATATTATCAGCGACATATTCGTCGCATTCGAAGATTGTATAGTGAAAAGGCGAGCTTACTGTCCGATTTTCTAAGCGAATCATATCGAGGAAAGGTGAGAATCATCAGCAATACTTCGGGACTTTTTATGATTATCGAGCTTCGCTGCAAATGTTCGGAGCAGGAGATTGCAGACGAATTTGTTCGCCATGGCATGAAGGCGACTCCTTTCGGCAGCTATGTGCAGTCGGACTATGCTCAGAAGAAGCCGAATCTGTTGTTGTATTTCTACAATGTGGAGAGCGAGCAACTGCCGAAAATTATTGAAAAAGTTTGTGATAAGATTTTTGCATAAGCTCAAATCCATAATGACAAAAAAACGAATTCATACTATAATTATAGGTAGATTAAATAGAAAAAATCTCATGATAAAGGAGCTGTGTATGAAAATATTAGCAATCAATCCCGGGTCGACTTCGACCAAGATTGCGCTTTATGAAGACAAGGACTTACTGTTTAAGGAGAGCTTGGAGCATTCCAATGAAGAATTGGCAAAATATCCGAGCATCGCGTCACAGTATGGTATGCGCAAGGATGCGATTATTTCAGTTTTAGAAAAGCCGGGCTATTCCACTCGGGATTTGAGTGCGGTGGTCGGTCGTGGCGGAATTTTGCCGCCGGTTCAATCGGGAGCGTATGTGGTCAACGATGTGATGGCTGATGTGCTGCTCAATCGTCCCGTGCTGGAGCATGCGTCCAATCTGGGCGGGCTGATTGCAAAGGATATTGCGGATTCAGTCGGCGTTCCGGCTTATATTTACGATTCGGTGGCGGTGGATGAGCTCGACGATGTCGCACGCCTAACCGGAATCAAAGAAATTAAGCGTAAGAGTCTTTCTCATGCGCTCAATATGCGTGCATCGGCAATCAAATCGGCTGAAAAACTCGGCAAGCCGTACAATCAGACGAATCAAATCGTCGCGCATCTGGGTGGCGGGATGTCGCTTTCGGCACATCGACAGGGCAGAATGCTCGACATCGTTTCGGATGACGAAGGGCCGTTTTCGCCGGAGCGCTCCGGTCGTTTGCCAATCAAAGATTTTATGAAATATGCCTTGCAATTCGATTTGCCGACTTTGACGAAAAAAATGCGTGGGGGCGCGGGCTTGGTTTCGCTGCTCGGAACGAATTCGGCGCTCGATGTCGAAAAGATGATTGAGCAGGGCGATGAGCAGGCGAAGCTGGTGTATGATGCGATGGCGTATCAGATTGCAAAATCTATCGGCGAGCTCGCGGTCGTTTTGGACGGCGAAGTGGATGCTGTTGTTATTACCGGAGGAATTGCCTATTCCAAATATATTACCGACTATATTACCAAAAAAGTGAAGTTCATCGCGCCGGTGCATATTTTGCCGGGCGAAAATGAATTGGAGTCGCTGGCGCATGGTGCATATCGTGTGCTGATGGGTCAAGAAGATGCCCATGAATTTGTGGAAAATAGATAATGTTTTTGGTTTTTGGTTTTAAATTTTATAATCTCAGGAGGAAATTATGATTAGAATGACGGCGGAGCATGCGCAATGGCCAATTGAAAATGATGCGATTTTTGAAATTGCGGGTAGAGCGAAGGAAGCGGAAGAAAAATTCGGACGAGCGAATGTAATCAATGCGACTCTCGGAGCAATTATGGATGACGACGGGAATTTGGTTTGCTTGGATACGGTTTATACCGAGCTGAAAAATCTTCCGAATGCAAGAATTGCCGCGTATGCACAGCTTGCCGGACAACCGGACTTTTTGAAAGTGATTGAAAAAGCTTGTTTTGCACAGTATCGTCCGAATGCGCATATTCGCTCGGTAGCGATTCCGGGCGGAACCGGCGGATTGAAGCATGCGGTTTGGAATTATACCAATGAGGGTGATGATATTTTGGTGGCGGATTGGTTCTGGTCGCCATACAAGACGATTTCGGAAGAGGGCGGCAGAGGACTTCGCAATTTCCGTTTGTTCAACGACGAAGGCGGATTCGATATCGCGGATTTTGACGAAAAATATACACAGCTCGTCAAAGACCAAAAAAGAGCGCTTGCGATTATCAACACGCCGGCACACAATCCGACCGGATACAGCTTGAGCAATGAAGAATGGGATCGGGTCATCGACATTTTGAAGAAAAATGCGGAGGCGGATGCTGAAAATAAAATTATTTTGGTTGTGGATACGGCATATATCGACTATGCGGGTCAGGGAACTTCTCAGCGCGAGTTTTTCAAGAAATTTGAGAATCTGCCGCAGAATGTATTTGTGATGATTGCTTTCTCCATGTCCAAAGGATATACGATGTACGGACTTCGTATGGGAGCGCTCATCGGTATTTCGTCGGTCGAAGATATTGTAATCGACTTCTACTATGCATGTCTCCATGCGGGTCGTGCGAATTGGTCGAACGGAACGAGAGCGGCGATGGAAACTTTGATTGAAATCGATAAGGATGAAGCGAAGCTCAAGGCTTATGAAAAAGAGCGCAACTATTGGAAGGAAGTGCTTCAAAAAAGAGCACATGCCTTTGTTGAGGCGGCGAAAGAAGTCGGACTGGAAATCTTACCGTATCGCGACGGTTTCTTCACGACGATTCCGTATCATCATCCGAAAAAATTGGTTGAAAAACTTACCGAGTACAATATATATGCCGTAGCGCTGAAAAAAGGTGTGCGGTTTGCAATTTGTGCAGTGGACGAGAAAAACTGCGCCAAATCACCTGCCATCATCAAAAAAGCGATGGATGAAATCGGCTCGACACCAAGCGGCGGAGGCTGCAAAAAGAAATAGTCGGCATGGCGAAGGCGATGGAGCAATCGTAAAGAATTACCGACAAAGACAAGTGATGAAAGATTTTTGAATTTCGTTCATTCGTGAGCGAAAACGAACTTTCGATTTGATATTCGAGTTTTGATGTTTCAGACAATGCACAAAGCGTGGGAGAAATTCCACGCTTTAATTTTTTAAAAGCGTAAACTGAGAAGCAAAAAATTTGTAGTGGAACGGATGAGCTGTCATTTTCTTATAGAATGTTGTGAGAGGGTTGTCTGTTTTTGGGATTGATTATTCCGATAAATCGAGGGGGATTGTTCCGATGATGTTGCCATTGTTCCGATAAAAAGGTATAATGAAATGGATTGGAGGGATGAGTATGTTCTTGACGGTGAAGCAGGCTGCTGAAAAATGGGGGATTTCCGATAGAAGGATAAGAGTTCTTTGTGCCGAAGGTAAAATCGCCGGTGCATATCAAGAAGGACGAGGCTGGAAAATTCCTATTGATGCAGTAAAACCCGCTGACGGACGATATAAATCTAAAGAAAGTATTTTGTCTCAAATTGAGCGAAAGAAGGCGGAGCTGGATAACAAAAGACCTCTAACCGCAGGAGAAGTTCAAAGGCTGAATGAAGAATTTGCAGTAGAGTTTACCTATAATTCCAATGCGATTGAAGGAAATACTTTAACTTTAAGAGAAACGGATTTGGTTTTACGCGGCTTGACCATCGACCGCAAACCGTTAAAAGACCATCTGGAAGCAATTGCTCACAAGGAGGCTTTTGATTTTGTCCATGAACTTGTAAAAGACAATATTCCGATGAGCGAGAGAGTTATTAAGCAGATTCATTATCTTGTTCTTGCGGATAAAAGAGAGGACCGCGGAATCTATCGCAGAGTGCCGGTTCGAATTATGGGAGCAGAACATGAGCCGGTTCAGCCTTTTTTGATTGAGCCGAAAATGCAGCAGCTTTTGGAAAAATTTTCAGCAAGTGAAGAGCCGATCGTGACGAAGTTGGCTCGATTTCATATTGAATTTGAAGCGATACATCCTTTTATTGACGGCAATGGGAGAACGGGAAGACTGCTCGTGAATTTGGAACTGATGAAAGCGGGGTATCCGCCGATCGACATAAAATTTACGGACCGCATCGCTTATTACGATGCATTTGATGAATACCATCTAAAAGATGATGTATCGGCGATGGAGAATTTGTTTGCCGGTTATGTCAACGCAAGACTGGATTTCTATTTGAAAATCTTGGCGGATTAAAATTTTTTAAAAACAGATGTGAAACGGCGATGATTATTGTCCGATGAACTCTATGCCGTTATAACAAAATATGATAAAATGAAAGCGTGGAAGAAATTCCGCGCTTTGTTTATATTAATAGAGGAGTAAAGGAGTGTTGTATGAAAAAATTCATCAGTAAAGTCGTGGTCGGCGTAATGCTTGCCACAACAATTTTTGGGTCTTCTGCTTTTGCAGCGGAAGAAAAAACGCTCACCATCATTCATACGAATGATGTGCATGCGGCGGTTGTTGATAACGGCAAATCGCAAATCGGTCTTGCCAAGTTGGGCGGCTATGTGGAGGAGCTTCGAAAGAGCGACGAAATTCTCGTGTTGGACGCAGGCGATATGTTTCAGGGGTTGCCGATTGCGAATTTGGAAAAGGGAAAGAGCATGATTCCGATGGTCAACGAGGTCGGCTATGATGCGATGGCGGTTGGAAACCATGAATTTGATTTTTCCGCGGACAATTTGTTTGAAATTGAAAAGGAATTGAAATTCCCGATGCTTGCAGCAAATATCGAAAAGGACGGCAAGCAGATGTTCAAATCGTATATTGTCAAAGAAGTGAAGGGTGTGAAGGTCGGTATTTTCGGAATCTCGACTCCGGAGACCGCATTCAAAACGCATCCGGACAATGTGAAGGGTTATGTATTCACCGACATGGTCAAGGCGGCGAAAGAGTCTGTGGATAAATTGCGCAATACGGAAAAAGTGGATGTGGTCATTATGTTGGCGCATCTCGGTTTGTATGAAGGCGATTACACATCGGACATCATTGCGAAAAATGTGGAAGGCATCGACTTGATTATTGACGGACACAGCCATACGATGATTGAAAAAGGTTTGAAAGAAGGAAATTCCTTCATCGTCAGCACAGGAAGCTCTATGAGAGCGGTCGGAAAAGTTGAGCTCAAATTGAGCGACAAAAAAGTGACCGATGTGCAGGCGACCCTTTTGAAATATGATGCGATGGCGAATGTAAAACCGGAGCAGGGCATTTTGGATGCAATTAAAAAAGTGGAAGATAAACAAAAAGAAATTTTGGATAAAGTGGTAGGAAAGACGAGCAAAGAATTGGTGGGCGAGCGAACTGTCGTGCGTACGGGCGAATCTAATCTCGGACAACTTGCGACCGATGCAATGCTGGATTTGACAAAGGCGGATATGGCTATCACCAACGGCGGCGGAATTCGTGCATCCATCAAGGCGGGCGACATCACATTACGCGACATGGTAACGGTATTCCCGTTCGGCAACACGATTATGGTCAAAGAAGTGAAAGGCTCCGACATCGTAGCGGCGCTTGAGCATGGTACGAATGAATATCCGAATGAAAAAGGTGCATTCCCTCATATCGCCGGTGCAACTTTCACATTGAATACCAAAGCGATGGCGGGCAAGAGAGTCAGCGATGTCAAAATTCAGGGCGAGCCGATTGTGATGGACAAGATGTATAAAGTCGCAACCAATGACTTTATGGCTGCGGGCGGCGACGGATACGATATGCTGAAACAATATCCGATCAAGGCGGAGTACAATACTTTGATGGATACTTTGCTTGACTATGTGAAAAAGCAGGGAACCGTTGACGGTAAATTTGAAACAAGAATTACCTTTGACGAAAAGGCTCAAGCTCAAGCAATACCAACGGATTCTAAAGTTGGAATTCGTGAATTTGCAACAGCAAAAGGATACAAAGTGGATTATGATGCGAAGGCAAAAATGATTACTTTGACCAAGGGCGAGTTTGTTGTGAAAATCAATGTTAAAGAGAACAGTTTCGTGGCAGGAGAAAACAAAGGCAAGTTTGCAAATATGCCGACTCTTGAAAAAGGTCATTATCTATATATGACACAGGATTTGGATGCGATTTTTGCAAAAGCTGCATAATTGTTGAAAACATAAATCAAATTTCAGAAAAGAAACTAGAGAATAAAAATCCAAATCGGACTTGGAAAAAGGATTTTGAAAATAAGAATCGAATTTCGGAATCAGAATATCAAAAATGAAAAGCAAAGACCTGACTATCATTTGGACAGTCAGGTCTTTGCTTTTTTATATAAACTTTTATATAATCTTTTGCGATTTCAATTTGATGCAGAAATCCGACTTCAACAATATAAAGTAACTCGGTTTCGCAAAACTTTATTTCCTCAATCTATTGTGGATTTTCCGGTGTCGGTGGGATATCCATCGGTGGGATATCCATCGGCGCTTCTTTTTTGCTCATCAAAGTTTGGATGAAAGATTTGATGTCGATTCCCATTCCTTCAGTCAACCCGTCGGAGATTTGTGTCGTCGCTTTTACGATGTCGCCAATGAGTTTGGCATTTTGCGCATCGCCGTACATTGTAATCTTTTCGACATTGGTCAACGGTTCGGCAACATTTTTTGCGATGTCCGGCAATTTGTCGAAGTACATTTCCAAAATCGCCGCTTCGCCATATTTTTTCATCGCTTCCGCTTTCGCGTTGATACCTTCCGCTTCCGCAAGCGCTTTGGCACGAATCGCTTCCGCTTCCGCTTTACCGATTTCCAAAATACCTTCCGCTTCACGCTGCTTCTCGATTAAGCGAGCTTGCGCTTCCTGCTGACGACGATACAGCTCCGCATCCGCCATCTGCATTTCTTTAAATTTATCCGCTTCCGCTTGTTTTTCGATTTCCGCCTGCAAAATTCTTTGACGAACCAAAACTTCTTTTTCGGTTTTTACAAGGTTTGCAGCAGCGGTTTTTTCCTCAATGATGGCACGACGCTCTTCCATCTGAATTTTATAAGCGGCATCCGCTTCCGCCTGCTTGGTGTCTTGCTCAATTTTAAATTCAGCCACTCGCACAGCCAACTCTTTTTGCTTGGATGCGATTTCGGTTTCGGCAAGCACTTCCGCGTCATTTGCCATTTTCTTCGCTTCGGAGGTTGCGATGGCGACATCCCGGTCAGCCTGCGCTTTTGCAATCTGTGCTTTTTTACGAATTTGCGATACATTGTCGATACCGAGGTCAACGATGATATTGTTTTCGTCGATTACGGATTGCACATTGAAGGAGATGATTTCCAAACCCATTTTACGAAGGTCGGGTACCGCATTCTCCTGCACTTTTTCAACAAAGGATTTACGATCCTGAACGATGCTTTCAAAAGGCATACTACCGATGATTTCTCTGGTATTTCCTTCAAGCACATCTTTCACTTGCGCGATGATATAGTCCGGTGCGCGATTTAGAAAGTTTTGTGCGGCAAGTTCGATCAACTCTTGGTCGGAGCCGATTTTGATTTTGACGGCACCGTCGATTTTTACATTGATATAGTCATTGGTCGGTACAAAAGAATCGGTTTTGACATCGACTGAAACCATTTCCAGACTCAATTTGTCGAGTCGTTGCAAAAATGGAATTTTGACTCCCGATTTACCGATAATGACCTTTCGTCGACCCAAACCGGAAATGATAAATGCTTTGTCGGGTGGCGATTTGATATACCATAGCGGGATGGTAACGAGCACAAGTGCCACAAGTGCAGCAATAAAAGCTACAATTACAACTGGTTCCATAAAAACCTCCTTTTAGTTGAAAAATGTTTCCTTAGCTCTATTATACTCAATATATTCTGGGATGTAAATAATCGAATAGTTACAAATCGGATACAAAAAAGGACTTTCATTTGTTTGAAAGTCCTTCGTTTTTCTATAACAATTTTGCGATTTCCGCATCCAATTCTTCAGCGGAATAGGTCGGTGAAAATCTTTCTACTACATTACCTTCTCTGTCGATAAGGAATTTTGTGAAGTTCCAGTTGAGTTCGCTGCCGTGGAAAACTTGTGCCAAGCTGGTCAATTTTTCAATCAGACCGCCGGACGCCGGATTGGTTTTGTCTTCTCCCTTTTGATTTTTCAAATAAACAAACAAAGAGTCGGCATTCTTACCGTTCACATCCACTTTTTCGAAATTCTCAAAAGTAACACCGTAGTTTACCATGCAATATTTTACAGTTTCTTTGCCGTCTTCCGGATTTTGACTTAAAAATTGATTACAAGGGAAACCGAGAATTTCAAATCCGTCCTTGTTGTATTTTTGGTATAATTCTTCAAGACCTTGAAGTTGAGGAGTAAGACCTCAAGCGGTTGCGATGTTGACAATCAGCAAAACCTTTCCTTTATAGTCGGAAAGCGGAATCATTTCACCTTCCACATTTTTTACTTTGATATCGTATATACTCATAATATCCTCCGTTTATTAAAAAAATTTATTACACCTATAAAATATTTTTATCCATATAACTCGATTTCTAATCAAAAAAGAAAAATAAAATTTGAGAGATTCCGAAGAGCGATGTAAAAAAAGAAAAAAATTTTTTACCAAAATTCCTTGAAGTAACCAATGTTACGGAAGTATAATGATAAATGCGGTATAATAGCATAATATACTATTAACAAAATGATTTTGAAGAATGTTTTTTCGTGCAAAAAATCACCGTGTAAAGAAGGAGCGATACACTTAAAAAAACCGGCAAGGAGAGAGAGATGAAGATAGACAACAATAAAGTGGCATTATTGACGGAGCTAAAGTTTAAATATCTAAGAGGAGAGACGAGCAAGGGACAGGCGAAAGATTTTTTGAAAGAAAAAAATATATCTTTCAGCGCTTGCGAATTTGCAATGGCGCAGCAAAATTTGGAAAATCTGGGCATATCTTACAATGAAATATTGGAGCAGTTGCCGGAAATTATGGAGATTTTTGACAGTGCAATAGAAGTTGAAAAACTGCATTTGCCATCCAATCATCCGCTGAGCAGCTATCAGGCCGAGACGGATGAAATCAAATCCATTTTATTTACTTTACAGGAATTAAAAGAGCAGGCGGGACCGGTCATCCGCTTGGACCTTTACAATAAATTATCAGAGAAAAAAGCACATTTTACAAGAAAGCATAATTGGCTTTATCCGGCATTGGAACTGAAAGGTTTTTTTGTAGCATCACAGGTGATGCGCACATTGGATAATGAATTTCAAAAATTGATAGATGATACCCAAAACACAATTCAGCTCGACCAGGACGATATTTTCGGCGAAATGAATGAGGCGGTTATCTCCCTCGGCCTCGACCTGATGAGCAAGGAGGAAGAAATTTTGTTTCCGACCGCTTATGCGGTTTTATCGGATAAAGAATTTTTGATGATTCAATCGGAAGAAAAATCGCCGGACAGCGATTCGATTCGAAGCTCAAAATGCAAGGATGAGATTACGAGGGATAAAAATCTTCAAGGTATTTGTGATTTTGTCATTACGCCATCGACCCAAATCGGAGAGCTGCTTGAATTTTATCCGCAGCTTCAAGACTATTTGAAAGAAATTGCCTCCTGCGATGGAAAAATAAATAATCCTTTTGTGATGAATACAATGAAAAATATTGCGAATGTGCAGATGGTTGCGGAGCGCGGAGGCTTTGAAACTGAAGAATTCATTTCGCTTTTGAAAAAAAGAATCGAGGAATAAAAATTTTTTTAAAAAAAGTGTTGACAAAGATTTATTATCATGTTACTATTTAGGTGTTAGCCAAAGCTAACACATTCTCCGAAAACATAACCTTAGTTAATACCTAAAGCAAAAACCGTTGTAGCCGCAGCGGTTTTTGCTTTTTGACGACAGAAATACGACAGAAATTTTATATCTTTTCTTTTTTATTTCATCAGAAAGGTCAATATAAGTCTTGATTATTGTATCTAAAGTATCGCCCAAAAAGTAAGCGATATATCTAAGGTTAAACCCGGCATGAACCATTTCCGATGCTCTTGTATGTCGAAAGTCATGAGCGGAATGAGAAATGCCCAAGGATTTGATTTGATATCGATGATTTTAAGATTTTTTGATAATCGGCGGAGGATATCACTTTATAATTCTTTTTCTTTTCCGGAACTTTCATCTGAAAAATAATTTTGCTTGATTAAATTCATTTTGAGCATATATCTCCAAAACATACGAATATACTTGGTAAATCCAGGAGAGATGGAGCCGGCAATTTGTTGCGTCAAAACAGGATCTAAATCCAATAATTTCACATCGGCATACGGATCGAGCTGAGCCATAGCATTTTTATAGGTAATATAGGAATTGGCTTGGAGCTGGACTTTGGTCGATAAGAAAAGCTCGATCGCATTACCGAGGGTCATATCATAACAAGCTACATAACGACCCTCATCATCTGCCAATTCAACCACAGTTTGGCTTGCCCATCGCTTTGCATCGCTCTGTTTCCGAAAGCCTTGTTTCGATTTGTATTTCCAAGTAGGAGAATTATCGTATTTGTAGCCGATATTCGCTTGAAATTTGCAGTTTCGCTCTCGGATTTGGATTATGTTTCATACACGCCTCCTTAAAAAAGGGGATAAAAAATACACCTTTTTACAAAAGTGTGATATAATAATCTTGCTATGGAGCTATTATATCGACACTCGATAAAATGGTTACCATTTGCCCGCTGTTTGCCGCAGCGGGTCTTTTTTATTTGATATTTTAGCTTCCAAAAAGTGATATAAAAAACCATATGTCTTTTTTAGCTTCCAAAAAGCGATATAAAAAACCATATGTCTTTTTTAGCTTCCAAAAAGCGATATAAAAAACCATATGTCTTTTTTAGCTTCCAAAAAGCGATATAAAAAACCATATGTCTT
>JBGZSM010000087.1:0-24367 GCA_041853585.1 Filifactoraceae bacterium | reverse complement strand
TCAAGGTTGAGGTCTCAGAAAGAGAGGGTACAATATGTCTAAAATAGCTTTATACATCCGATTATCATCGGAAGATGATTTCAACAAAGATGAAAGTCAAAGTGTAACGAGCCAAAGAATGCTTCTAAATGAGTTTCTGAATCAATCCTCCGAGCTTAAGTCCATACAAAGGGAAGAATATGTAGATGACGGTTACAGCGGAACAAGTGAAAAAAGACCTGCCTATCAAAGGATGATGAACGAGTTAAAAGATGGAAAAATCTCAGCCATAATCGTTAAAGATCTTTCTCGCTTTATGAGAGATTATATCAAACTCGGTGATTATCTGGAGAATATATTTCCTTTTTTTGGGAACTCGATTTATTGCAATCAACGATGGTTATGACAGTATGAAAGAAAAAGGCAACGGAACGGATTTAGATGTTCAATTTAGGGCATTACTTTACGATTTCTATGCTAAAGACATCGCTGAGAAAGTGAAGAGTGTAACCTATACACTTAAAAGACAAGGAAAGTATTTATCGGGAAAAACACCGATGGGATATATTAAAGATCCGAATGACAAGTACCGGATTATCATTGATGAAACAAAAGCTTGGATTGTTCGGAGAATATTTTCCCTTGCACTTGAGGGAATTTCTACTCGCAAGATCTCTCAAATATTGAACGAGGAGGGCATCTCAACTACGGGAGAGCGATATTCAAAAGAGGAAATGAAAGATGGGAATCCGCTTTTGAATAAAAATCGGTTGATATGGACACAAGCGAGAATTTCACAAATACTTGGAAACGAAAATTATACAGGAACTTATGTGTTTAATATGAAAGAAACTTCCTCAATAGATAAAAGAAGGGCTCGATTAAAACCAAGGGAGCATTGGGAGAGAGTTTTTAATCATCATGAAGCAATCATTTCGGTAGAAGATTTCCAACGGGTAAGAGAGATACTAAAAAAGAAGAGTTTTATTTCAGGAAGGAATACAGACTACAAGTGGTATCAAAAGTCTCCGCTTCAAGGTTTTGTTTTCTGTTCTCGGTGTAATCATGCTTTAACTTTCACACGAGTAAAAAAGAAAACAAAAGAACCTGTCTATTTTCATTGTGATACTTGCAGTTGCAATGGAATATCGGTTAAGAAACTAAGAGCGGAAGTCTTGGAAGAAAAAGTGCTTGGTGTCATAAAAGCAAAGTACGCAGATTTAGATTCTGAGAAGCCACTAAAGAAAGATAGACAAAAATCTTTTGAAGAAATCATAGCGAATCTTGAAATAAAGAAAATGAAGGAGTTTGATAGGTATAAGCTTGGAAATATATCAAGAGAAAAGTTTATTGATATAAAAGCAAGAGTTGATGAAGAAATTGAAAGCCTAAAGCTCGACATCAAAAGTAAAAAGGAAGAGGGTGAGAGGCAAAAAATATCCGGAGAAAGCCTTACAAGAGATTTGATGGAAAGGTATGTTGTCTCAATTTCATGTAGCGATACAGAAATTGTAAAGATTGATTGGAAAGGAGAGTGATAACAAGCTCTCCTTTTGTTTGGAAATAACTCTAATAGCTTTGACATATGTAATTTGGATATGGTTCTGGATGGGAATATGGGATATAATGGTAGAGAATAAAAAGTAAATTTCTTGTAAAATGTTTTGTCAGTAACTTGACACGAGAGGGCGGAAAAGGTAACGATATACTTCATGGCGGATTTGTAAATGAAAAGGAGATTTCATGGAACAATCTTACAAATGATAAAGATACTTTTGTATTCGATCGGGGAGACGGGGAGGATACAGTTAACTTCGCTCGTCGTGTGGATAAGAAGAAAAAAGATACGATTCGATTCGCAGGTGATATTTCTTCGAATGATTTAACTTTTACTCGAAACGGCAAGGATTTGATAATCAAAGTACTTTCCAAAGACAAGGCAAAAGAAGATAATATCATTCACCTAAAAGAAGTGCTATACAATGAAAACCTTGAAAAAATTGAATTTGCAGACGGAAGCGTTCTGGATATGAGCGAAATCCTGAAAAAAACAAAGCATATTATAGGCAGTGACAAAAATGATGTGCTTACCGGAACAAACGAAGACTATTTCTTCGGGAAACATTGGGAAGAAATTATTGAAGGCGGAGCGGGCGACGACATCATTGACGGCAAGGGCGGAACGGACATCCTGCGTGGTGGTGAAGGTAGCGACACCTATATTGTCAGTTCTGAGAGACTAAGTTATATTATTGAAGAAACAGGGGCGTTTGAAAATACGATTAAATTCACACCGGAAATCAAAGAAGAAGATATGAGATTTGTTCGAGTTGGAGAGGATTTACGAATAAATTATCTTTATGAAAATTCAACTTTGATCAAAGGATATTTCAATAGTGCCAATGGAAATATTTCGAAATTCGTATTTGATGACGGAACGGTTTTAACAAGAGAACAAGTTGATGAGAAGGTAAGACATATTGATGAAAGTCATACTTTTGATGGCATAATAAGAGGATATGACAGTGACGATATTCTTTATGGAAGTCCTTATAATAATCATCTTATCGGTGGAAAAGGAAATGACATATTAATCGGAGATGCCGGAAGTCATACCTATGAATTTTCACGCGGAGATGGAGAAGACACTATCCAAGGCGAAATTGATTATGCCGGCAATCCAAGTATGGACACCATTCGATTTAATGAAGGGATTTCCGCAGATGATGTATTGGTCGAAAGAAGCGGACAAAATCTTGTTATCAAAGTGCTCAGTAAAGATAAAAAAACGGTGGATAACACGATTATTGTAAAGGATGATTTTGAATATACCGTTCAATCAATTGAAGAAGTTGTTTTTGCGGACGGAACTGTCTGGGATAAAGAAACTCTGTATAATAAATCTAAGATAATTATGGGAACTGATGGCGATGATACAATCCGCGTGGAGCACGGTGGACATCGAATTGACGCGGGCAAAGGAAATGATACCATGATTGGTAATGCCGGAAGCGATACCTATGTTATCGGACGCGGCGATGGAACGGACACAATTATTGACAGAATCCATTACACTCATCAGCAGGACATTGACACGATATTATTAAAGGAAGGAATCTCAGAAAATGATGTTCGTGTCGTTCAACGAAACGGTGATTTGGTAATTCAAATTTGGAGTGATAATCAGCGCATTGACAATGAGATTATCATCAAAGATGAAATCTGGATGACGAGTCCACAAATTGAGCAGTTGAAATTTGCAAACGGAACCGTATGGACCGCTAAAGAACTTCGAAAACGCTCTGAATATATGTTCGGTACCACAGGCGATGATGTGATAAAAATGCCGCAAGGTAATCTAGCTGTTGAAGCCGGACGAGGAAATGATGTTATTCATGGAAATGCCGGAAGTACTACCTATGTGTTTGGGCGTGGCGATGGAGAAGATATCATTCAAGGGGAAGTGGATTACAAAGGAAATCCAAGCACAGATACAATTGAGTTTAAGAACGGAATTGATGTGGATGATATCCGAATCATTCGTGATGGAAAAGACATGATTATTGAAGTGTATAGTAAGGACAAGAAAACAGTAGATAATCTAATTACGGTGAAAAATGAATTCTATTACACAGTACGAATGATTGAGCAGATCAAATTTGCGGACGGGAGTGTGCTAAACATTGATGCAATAAACGATATTATCCGAAAAACTGAAGAAGCGAATAAGCCGAATATAATAAACGGAACGAATGAGAATGATCGCTTGTTTGGAACGGATAAAAATGATTATATTAAAGCTTCCTATGGAGATGATCAAATTACCGGCGGCAAAGGAAATGATATCTTGGACGGATATACCGGTTCCGACACTTATTATTTTAATCGCGGAGATGGACGAGACAGAATTAAAGAAAATGACTTTGTAGGAAATCCGAGTACGGATCGTTTAGTCTTCGGCGATGATATGCTCAACCTAATCTTTGAAAAGCAGGGCTATGATATGAAAATATCTTTGGCAAACAGTAAAGACCAAATTATCATTGAGAATTGGGGATTTGGAAAACAGACGGAAGTGGAAGAATTCTATTCTGCGGATAATAAGGTGTTGCATAGTCATAAAATCGATTTGCTCATTCAGGCGATGGCGGCATACACTCAAGAACATGGTATGACATGGAATCAAGCAATTCAAGAGAGACGAGATGATGTTCAAAATATCTACAATCAATTCTGGACGAACAACTGATTTCTTTTTGGATGATAATAATTTGTGAGTTTAGTTGGGGTTTGAGAAATTCAAATCCCAACTTTAATATGCAGTAAAAAATTTATTTTTAAAATCAAAAACAGAGATCACACTAAAGCCTAATAAATCGTAGAGAAATATCATACTTTTTCCGTTTCGATGGAACGGCGGAAAACAAAGAACACTTATTCAAAATACAAATTGTTGACAACGGTTTTTTCTAATGAGTTTTAGTGTCAGATTTTGGAAATTGACATTCGCGATGGAAATTAGATTTCAAAAAGCAAAATGCAAAAAATCCAAAAGTATTTTGCGCGTAAAAATCGGTGATTGTAAAAAATACTTGAAAACTATTTGAAAAAAGAGTATAATATACGGGTAATTGCTTTACTCATAGCATTCCACAAAAAATTGTTAGTTTGGAGGGGGGGATAAAGATGGCGACAGAAGTAAGAGTAAAAGAAAATGAAACTCTGGATAGTGCACTTAGAAGATTTAAGCGTCAATGCGCTCTTTCCGGTGTAATGGCAGAGGTTAGAAAAAGAGAGCACTACGACAAACCGAGTGTAAAAAGAAAGAAAAAAGCTGAAGCTGCAAGAAAGAAAAAAAGATAGTTGATAGAAGGTGAAGAAAATGACGCTGAATGAAAAATTGATGACGGATCTTAAAGACGCGATGAAAAACAAGGACAGTATCAAGAAATCCGTTATTACGATGATTAGAGCGGCAATAAAGCAAAAAGAGGTTGACGAACGAGTCGAATTGACGGATGATGATATTTTGGACATCATTTCAAAACAGCAAAAGCAGCGCAAAGATGCATTGACTGAATTTGAAAAAGCGGGGCGTGAAGACCTTATTGAGCAAACGAAGCAAGAAATAGAATTATTAGCTTTTTATCTTCCAAAACAACTGACAGATGACGAATTGGAAAAAATCGTATCTGAGGCAATTCAAGCAACAAATGCTCAATCGATGAAGGATATGGGCAAAATTATGGGTAAAGTGAATGAAGTGGCAAAAGGCAGAGCTGATGGAAAAAGAATCAACGAAATGGTCAAAAAGCTACTTTCTTAAAATGAATTTAAGGGAATCCGAACGGGTTCTCTTTTTTTGTTGAAACAAAAAAGGAGCCAAGCTCCCTTTATGATTTATTCGCTGATTTCGACTTTATATTTTTTTCGGAGTTCTTCCAAATGAGCATTGTAAGTGTCATGCTGTTTTTGCGCGGTCAAATTCTGAATGATATTTTCTTTCGCTTGCTCAAACGGCACTTTGTCTTCTTCTTTTTTGTCGGTCAACTGGATAAGATGATATCCGAATTGTGTTTTGACCGGCTTGGAAACCTGATTGATTTCAAGTGCAAAAACGGCTTCTTCAAATTCTGGAACCATCTGACCTTTTCCGAAGTAGTTCAAATCGCCGCCGACAGATGAAGAAGGGCAGCTTGAGTTGTCCTTTGCCAATTCGGCAAAATCCGCACCGCCTTGGATTTGCTCATAGAGCTGATTTGCCTTTTCTTCTTCCGAAACGAGAATATGGCTTGCACGAATTTGTGCAGGCGACATAAAATATTCCGGATGCTCATCGTAGAACGATTTTGCTTCCGCTTCGTCGGTTGTCACCGAGCCGATGATTTTTTTAACGGCGAATTGTGAAAGCAGATTCTCTTTGAGTTTTGCAAGCTCCAATTCAAATTCTTCACTCGCATCCATGTTGCTTTCCAACGCATCAACGAGCAATAATTTTTGATTGATAAGCTCCGACAGCAATTTTTTTTCGCCTTCCGGTCCGATAAATTGGCTGGCAACCTGCGGACTGAGATTTGCAAACATAAAGTCGAGGTCGGATTTTTTGATTTCGTTTCCATTGACAATGGCTAATGTTTTATTTTCCATAAATTTTCCTTTCTGTACTGAATTCTATTCTATTCTAACAAAAAATCGCTTATTTTGCTATGCCAAAATGAAGAAGGAAGATAAATTTGTGATTTTGTGCGGAAATTAGAAATTTGAATCGGCGGGAGAAGTGGATTTTTAGGGAAAAATCGCTGCTTGAAATTTTGGCAAACAAATTGATTCTTGTGCTTTATCCCACTTTATTTTGAAGGCTTGCTATGGTATAATCGTATAGAAGTATTTTGAAGGAGAGAGATGTGAGTAAGAGAAAACCGTTATTAGTAGATCAATATGAATTGGACAGACAGGTTGAATTTCAAAGTAAGATTGCAGAGATTATTGATATAGAATATCCTGAATCAAAGCCCAAGGTATATACGGAGACTTGGGGATGTCAAATGAATGAGCATGATACGGAGAATCTGCTTGGGATGATTGATGTGATGGGTTATGAATTGACCGAGCACACGGAAGAAGCGGATTTGATTATTTTTAATACCTGTGCGGTTCGGGAAAATGCCGAACTGAAGGTGTATGGGAATTTGAATATCCTGAAAAAGTTGAAGGAGAAGAATCCCGATTTGATTGTTGCGGTTTGCGGTTGCATGATGCAGCAAAAGCATGTGGTCGAAGAAATTAAGAAGCGCTATCCTTTTGTGAGTTTGGTATTTGGAACGCATAATATTTATAAGTTTCCGGAGATGCTTTACACTTATTTGCAAAAGCATGAGAGCAATTATGATGTATGGGATATTGACGGGCGAATCGTCGAAGGTTTGCCGGTCATTCGACGACATAAGTTGAAATCATTTGTGAATATCATGTACGGCTGCAACAATTTCTGCACTTTCTGTATTGTTCCTTACACAAGAGGCAGGGAGCGCAGCAGAACGCCGGAGGATATCATCGGGGAAGTGAAGCAGCTTGTGGAAAGCGGTGTAAAAGAAATTACTTTGCTCGGGCAGAATGTCAATTCTTACGGAAAGACGCTGGATGAGCCGATTACTTTTCATCAGTTGCTGGAGCGATTGAACGAGGTGGAAGGTTTGGAGCGAATTCGATTTATGACTTCGCATCCAAAGGATATCTCCGAGGATTTGCTCAAAGCGATGGCTCGTTTGGACAAGGTATGCGAATCGCTGCATCTGCCGGTGCAATCGGGAAGCTCGAAGGTGCTTCGTGAGATGAATCGTCACTATACGAAGGAGGATTATCTCAAAACGATTGAGTTGGCACGAAAGTATATGCCGGATATGGCGTTGACGACCGATATTATGGTCGGTTTTCCGGGCGAGACGGAAGAAGATTTTTTGGAAACGCTTGATGTGGTGGAGAAGGCGCAATACGATTTGGCTTTCACTTTCCTCTATTCGAGAAGAAAGGGAACTTCGGCGGACAGAAGAGAGAATCAGATTCCCGAAGAGGTGAAGAAGGAGCGCTTCAACCGTTTGCTCGATGCGGTCAACAAGGCGGCGGAAAATCAATCTTCCGCTTATCTCGGTCAGGTGACTGAAATTTTGGTCGAGGGCAAGAGCAAGAAGAACGACAATGTGTTGATGGGGCGGAATCGTCAAAACAAGACGGTGAATTTTGTAGGTGACGAAGGTTTGATTGGAGAATTGGTAAAGGTTCGAATTATAGATACGAAGTCATTTTCAATGACGGGAGAGTTGATACAAGAGGATTAAAATGTCGAATGTAACGCCAATGATGAAACAGTATTTGGAAATCAAAGAGCAGAATAAGGATGCGATTTTGTTTTTTCGATTGGGCGATTTTTATGAAATGTTTTTTGAAGATGCCTTGGTGGCGTCTCGAATTTTAGAAATTGCGCTGACGGGCAAAAGCTACGGCGCGGATGAAAAGGCACCCATGTGCGGCGTGCCTTATCACAGTGCCGAAAATTATATTCAAAAATTGATTGCCGCGGGGAAAAGAGTGGCGATTTGTGAGCAGGTGGAGGATCCCAAATCCGTCAAAGGCATCGTCAAGCGCGAGGTGGTGCGCATCATCACGCCGGGTACCAATGTCAATGACCAAAATCTCGAAGGTTATAAGGATTCCTATCTGATGGCGATTCATCATCAGGGACTTTTTTATATTTCCTATATCGATGTGACTACGGGCGAGCTCAATGTGGCGAGGCTGGAGGATTCGGCTTTGCGCGATTTTATTTTGCAAATTCAGCCGAAGGAGATTTTGATTCATCCCGAGACGGTTGCGCAAATCAACAAGAGCCGACTGCTCAAGAAGGATATGGAAATTGTTCAAAATTCGATTACGCTGACGATTGTGGATGATTTTGAAGCGGGCATTTCAAGACGACTCATCGAGAGTCAGAATCTGCAGGTCGAATGTGAAAAAGAATATGATTTGCCGATGGATATCGTGCTCAGCTACATTCGCGAGACGCAGGGCGTTTTGTCGAACAATATTCGCAGTATTCAGGTGTATGAGCAAAACGATTTTTTGAAATTGGATCCCAATACGCGTAAAAATTTGGAGCTGACCGAAAATGCTTCGACAAGACAGAAGAAGAATTCGCTCTTTGACATTTTGGATTATTCCACGACGAGCATCGGAAAAAGAACGCTTCGCAAGTGGATTGACAATCCGCTGAACGATATCTCAAAAATCAATCGTCGTTTGGACATCGTTGAGGAGCTGAATCAGAGTTTTGATTTGCGAAGTGATTTGAAGGATATTCTCAACGAGATATATGATATGGAGCGCATCACCGGAAAGATGAGCTACGGCAATTTGAACACGAAGGACATCGTGGCGCTTCGAAATTCGATTGCGGTTTTGCCGGCTTTGATTTCTAAAATCGATTCGTCATCGCTTCGCTGTTTGCAGGAAGTCGTTTCAGCGATGGACGATTTGAGCGACATTCATCGATATCTCTGCGATACCGTGGTTGAAGAGCCTTCCGTTTCGATTAAAGACGGGGAAGTGATACGAAGTGAATACAATGATCAATTGTATGAATATCGTTATTTGGAATCCAATTCGGCTTCCGTTTTGCAGGAAATCGAGCAGCGAGCGCGAGAGAATACCGGCATCAAAAGTTTGAAAATCGGTTACAATAAAGTGTTCGGCTATTATTTTGAAATAACGCATGCGGCGAGTCGCGATGCGGTGATTCCGCCGGACTATATTCGTAAGCAAACTTTGACGAATGCGGAGCGATATATCAATCAGGAACTCAAGGAGCTGGAGGACAAGATACTCGGTGCAAGACAGAAAATCTTTGAGATTCAGTCGGAAATCTTTGACGAAATCAAAAATTATTTGAATGAAAATATCGTTCGAATCAATGTGACGGCGGAAATCATCGGTCGATTGGATGCGTTGCTGTCGCTTTCGATTGCAAGCATCGAGCGCAATATGACGCGCCCGACTTTTAATACGGATGGGCATTTTGAAATTATTTCTTCACGACATCCCGTCATTGAGAGTATTTTGGGCGAAGATCATTTTGTGCCGAACGATATCCTGGTCGATTCGTCATCGAGAATTCAAATCATCACCGGACCGAATATGGGCGGAAAGTCAACCTATATGCGTCAAGCGGCGATTATCGTCATCATGGCGCACATGGGCTCTTTCGTGAGCGCGAAATCCGCGAACTTACCGATTTTGGATGCGATTTTTACACGCGTGGGCGCGTCGGATGATTTGAGTTTGGGACAGAGTACCTTCATGGTTGAAATGAAGGAGGTCTCACATATTTTGAAGCATGCGACGAAAAATTCGCTGATTATTTTGGATGAAGTGGGTCGCGGCACGAGCACCTTTGACGGCATGAGTATCGCTTGGGCTATTATTGAATATCTTGCGGAAAATATCGGCAGCACGACTTTGTTTTCGACTCATTATCATGAGATAACCGATCTTGAGCAGCTTTACGACAATATCCGAAATTTTTACATCGCGGTGGATGAAACCGGCGGCGAAATTAGTTTTATGCACAAAATCATGAGCGGCAAGATGGATAAGAGTTACGGAATCCATGTGGCGAAGATTGCCGGATTGCCGACCGAGCTGCTTAAAAAAGCGAATGAGAAATTGTATTTTTTGGAAAGCCAGGAGCCGATGGATGCCGAGCAATACCGAAAATCTTCGGAAAAAGTGCAGACACAGCTGTCGTTTGAAGATTTCAGCAGCAATGAAATTGTGAATAGAATTGAAGAATTGGATTTGGATGATATCAGTCCGAAAGAGGCGCATCGCATTTTGGAAGAATTGCAGGCGATAGCAAAGGAAGGAATGATTTGATGAACCGGATTGTAATGCTGGATGAATTGACCATCAATAAAATTGCGGCGGGAGAAGTCGTCGAGCGACCGGCATCCGTTATCAAGGAGTTGGTCGAGAATTCGATTGACGCATCGGCGAGTCGGATTACGGTGGAAATTTCGGACGGCGGCAAAAATTTTATCAAGGTGAGCGATGACGGAGACGGCATTTTGCCGGAGGATATTCCGTTGGCTTTTCAGCGCCACAGCACCAGCAAGTTGCGCAAAATCGAAGATATCAATCATCTGTGGTCGAACGGATTTCGCGGAGAGGCGCTGTCTTCGATTGCCGCGGTCGCAAAGGTGCAGATGCTGACGAATACGGATGAGCGTAAGCTGGGGAAAAAGGTGACGGTTTCGGATGGCGAAATTCAAAGCATTCAGGATATCGGCGTCAAAAAAGGCACGATTATCGAAGTCAGCGATTTGTTTTTCAATATTCCGGCGCGTAAAAAGTTTTTGAAAACCAATGCGACCGAGACGACGCAAATATCGGATATTCTTTCGAGATTGGCAATCGTCAATCATCAGGTAGCTTTTAAATATATTTCCAACGGGAAAGAAATTTTCAAAACCGTCGGCAACGGGGAGATGCTGCATGCGATCTCGTCCATCTACGGGCGCTCCGTCAGCGATAATCTCATCCGGGTAGAATTTGAAAATAAAAATGTCAAAATTTCGGGCTACATCTCCAACACGAGCCTGTATCAATCCAATCGAAAGAAAGAAAATATTTTTATCAACAAAAGATATGTCCGCGTCAGTCCGCTGACATTTGTCGTTGAAAATATTTACAAAGATTTGATACCGATTGGAAAATATCCCGTATTTTTTCTGGATATTCAAATCGAGCCGGAATTTGTCGATCCGAATGTGCATCCGTCCAAGTTGGAAATTAAAATTTCGAGCGAAGTGGATGTTGCGGAGCCGCTGACCAATATTATTCGTGAAAAATTGTTTCAAGCGAGTCGCAATTTCATTCCCGAGGTCAAGATAAAATCTTATTATTCGGATTCGCCAATTGCGGATGTATCCGATGAAAAGAAAGCACAAAACCGCTTTGTCTATCATGAATTTCAGCCGGCGACGGATGATAATGTCGAAGTGATTCATAAGGAAGAAATTTCGGGCGAGCAAAATTTTACCGAGACAAAAAATCAGCCGATGGACTTTGCATCCGAAAAACAAAGTGCATTTTCGAGCGATGAATCGAAGACGCAAATTTTTGCTCCGGATATAAAAAATGAGCCGCTATATAATAAGGAAGAAACAGCTTCGGCACCGATGGATAAAAGTTCATCCGAAGCGACGGTTTTTGAACGGGAAGAACCGTATTTTCCAAGTGAAAAAACTTTGCGCGGCATTTCGGCAAAAAAAGAAGAGAGCGCGCTTACACAGGAGCAATTTTTCCGCAAAGATGAAATTTTGGATTACAATCAGTTGCAAATCATCGGTGTGGCGCTTCAAACCTACATCGTCGTCACTTACAATCAATCGATTTTTATGATTGACCAGCATGCCGCTCACGAGCGCATTTTGTATGAGCGCATTTTGTCACAACTGGATTTGATGAGCGATGAAAAGAGCTTTGCTTCTCAGGAATTGCTGGTGGCGGATATTGTCGAGTTCGCTTCTTTTGAATGTCAGCGGATTTTGGACAATGCAGCGCTTTTGGAAAAGCTCGGCTACATTGTGGATGATTTCGGTTTCAACCGAATAGCGATTCGCAGCTATCCCGTTTTGTTCAACAAGGAGCAGGGGATGGACTTTTTCAGAGAGCTTGTCGATTTGATATTGGACGAGAAAAAGATTGACCTCAATCGAAATTTTGAAGACAAGATTGCAAGAATGGCTTGCAGAAAGGCAATTAAAGCCAACCAGACGATTGGCAATGATGAAATTCGATTGCTTTTTGAGCAGTTGAATCAATGTGAAAACAAATATACCTGTCCGCATGGTCGCCCGATTTTTGTGGAATTTAAGAAGTATGAAATCGAAAAAATGTTCAAAAGGATTGTGTAGTGAAAAAAGAAATTTTAATTATTGCCGGGCCGACGGGAGTGGGAAAGACCGAGCTTTCGTTGGATTTGGCAAAAGCGCTTGACGGCGAAATCATTTCGGCGGATTCGATGCAGATTTACAAAGGGATGGATGTCGGCACCGCCAAAATTTTGCCCGATGAGATGCAAGGTGTTCCCCATCATCTGCTCGACATCGTTTCGCCGAGCGAGCCCTTTACCGTATATGATTTTTTGGTGCAGAGCAATCAGGCGATGGATGAGATAATCCGTAGAGGAAAGCTGCCGATTTTTGCAGGCGGTACCGGATTATATATCAACACGCTGCTCTATGAGATGGATTTTAACAAAGCGAATATCGATATGGCATATCGCGAGGAGCTTTGGCAGTTCCATCACGACTTCGGAACGGATGCGCTCTTTGCCAAATTGCTTGAAGTGGATCCCGATACCGAGATTGAAAAAGAAAATACGAAACGGGTCATTCGCGCGCTTGAGATTTATAAGGAGCGCGGCAAGGTGGAAAAATTTGCGCAGATGCCTGAGCGGGAGGATATTTCGGCGACGCTCGTGATTCTTCATCGCGACCGACAGGAACTGTATGAAAATATCAATCGTCGCGTAGATAAGATGATGGAGCAGGGTTTGCTCGATGAGGTGAAGGATTTTTATGAGCAGGGACTGGATGAGCAATATCAGTCGATGAAGGCAATCGGCTATTTGCAGGTCATTAAGCATTTCAAAGACGAATACGACTACGATGAAATGGTGGATAAAATCAAGCAGGAGACGAGACGCTATGCCAAGCGACAAATCACTTGGTTCAAGCGATATAAAAATGCGCATTGGTTCAATTTGAGCGAGATGAGCAAGAATGAAGTGCAAAATGAAATCGTCGCTTTGATGAGAAAATCCGAAGCGAAATTTTAAAATTGTAAATCGAAAATGCAAATCCGTTTTTGGAATATTGTTCAACAAAATCAAAATAAAATGCAAATTTGAAATTACAAATTACAAATCGTAAATTAAAAATAAAATTTTGCAAAATAAGACAAAATGGTTGTGTTGTAAGCAATTAAACTTTGTTACTCAAAAAACGCATATAAGATTGTAGCACTCGAATGTTGAGTGCTATTTTTATTGTAGAAAAAAATAGTAAAATGTGTTATAATACTTGGTGGATAAATTTCTTTTCTTGTCAATTATAAGCGAAGGGCAAATACATATTTCGGAGAATAGGGGAATGTGTTGATTGTTACAATGGTTATCGTATCTTACGGATGCGTTATTGACAACAAGAATGGTATTAGCAAGAGGAGGTAATATATGAGATTTCTGACCTTTCAGGGAGGAATTCACCCACCGCACAAGAAGAAGAGCACGGAACATAAGGCGGTGGAGATTGCTGTGCAGCCGAAGATAGTTTATATTCCGCTTGTGCAGCATATCGGAGCTCCGAGTACGGCATTGGTTGCCAAAGGCGATTCGGTCAAAAAAGGACAAAAAATCGGTGAAGCGACCGGATTTGTTTCTTCTCCGATTCATTCTTCGGTTTCGGGCATCGTGAAGTCAATCAGTCCGAGACTCGTGCCGGGCGGACAAAAAGTGATGTGTGTCGAGATTGAAAATGACATGCAGGATGAGGTTTTTGAAGATTTACCGAAGTACAAATCACTCGATGATATGAGTGGCGCGGAACTTTTGGAAATGATAAAAGAGGCGGGAATCGTCGGAATGGGTGGAGCAACTTTTCCGACACATGTAAAATTGTCGCCGCCACCGGAGAAAAAAATTGATGTCATCATTCTAAACGGTGCGGAATGTGAGCCGTATTTGACGGCCGACCATCGATTGATGCTTGAAAACTCAGAGGACATCGTGCTGGGTTTACAAGTTTTGATGAAGATATTGGGTGTATCGAAGTCCTACATAGGAATTGAAGATAACAAAATGGACTGCGTTGAAAAAATGAGCGAAGCGTCGGCGAAGGATAAGAAAATCGAAGTTGTTGCTTTCAAAACGAAGTATCCTCAAGGGGCTGAAAAACAGCTTATTTTTGCGTGCACAAAAAGAGAAGTTCCATCGGGCGGATTGCCTGCCGATATCGGAGCGGTGGTTTGTAATGTTGCGACCGCGGCGCAGATTGCGCTCACTTTAAGAACGGGAATGCCGTTGGTCGAAAGAATTTGTACGGTGACCGGCTCCTGCGTTGCCGAGCCGAAAAATTTATTGATAAAAATGGGTACGCTCTATTCGGAAATTGTGGAGCAATGTGGCGGATTATCGACGCCCGCTCGTAAAATTATCAGCGGCGGACCGATGATGGGAATTGCGCAGTCGACTTTGGATGTTCCGGCAACCAAAGGAAGCTCAGGCATACTTTGTCTTACCGAAAAAGAAGTACAGACTTCGGAGGCAAGCAACTGTATTCGTTGTGCAAAATGTATCGCAATTTGTCCGGCTAAAATTCAGCCGATGTATATCAGTGCGTTTTCATTGAAAATGAATTTTGAAAAAGCGGAAGAATATAAGGCGCTGGATTGTATCGAATGCGGTTCCTGCTCCTTTGTCTGTCCTGCGAGCAGGCCGCTGTTGCAATCGATTCGAGTTGCAAAAAGAGAAATTATGGCAAATCGAAGAAAGGCGAGTAAGTAGGTGAGTTATGGAAAATAGATTGTTAGTATCATCTTCTCCGCATATTCAAACCGGAACGAAGGTCAGCACGATTATGCGGGATGTTATCATTGCACTCTTGCCGGCAACTTTGGCAGGAATATATTTCTTTGGAATTTCAGCGGCAATCAATGTAGTAGTTGCCGTCATCGGTGCGGTTGCTGCGGAATTCATCACACAGAAGCTGATGAAAAAACCGGTGACGATTTCGGACTTGTCGGCTGTCGTAACTGGCTTGTTGCTCGCGATGAATGTGCCGCCGACTTTGCCTTGGTGGATTACTCTAATCGGTTCGGTCTTTGCAATCGTCGTTGCAAAACAGCTTTTTGGAGGCATCGGTCACAATTTCATCAATCCGGCGCTTGCGGCGCGAGCGGTTTTGCTTGCATCTTGGCCGGTTCCGATGACAACTTGGACGACGCCGGGAGCGGATGCCGTCAGTACGGCGACTCCGCTATCGATTATCAAAGCTGCGACTTCTTTCCCGATTCGTCCTTTTGCAAATCCGGAAGTGTTGGCGGAAGTTTCCAATGGCGTCGGCAACATCACATTGACCGACATGATTATCGGAAGAACGGGCGGCTGTATCGGCGAAGTGTCGGCGATTTTACTTTTGCTCGGCGGTCTGTATCTGATTTATCGCGGCGTGATCAGCTATCATGTGCCGGTGGTATATTTGGCGACGGTTTTCATTTTGACATTTATCTTCTCGGGATTTGAATGGACGATGGCGATTTATAATCTTTTTGCGGGCGGTCTGTTCTTAGGCGCATTCTTTATGGCGACGGATTATGCGAGCTCACCGGTGAACACGCGAGCGCAAATCGTGTATGCTTTCGGCTGCGGATTTTTAACTTCCCTTATTCGATACTACGGCGGATATCCAGAGGGCGTTTCTTATTCCATTTTGTTGATGAATGTTGCAACTCCGCTTCTGGATAAATTTATCGTGCCGAAAAAATTCGGGGAGGTGGCGTAATGAAAAATGATGTAATACGCTTGGGATTGATTTTGGCAATCATCAGTTTGGTGGCGTCGGGCATTTTGGCATCGGTCAACAGTATTACCGCGCCGATTATCGAGCAGAAAGAAATGGAAGCGAAAGAGCTTGCCCGAAAAGAACTTTTGCCGGATGCGAGCTCCTTTGAAAAGGTCGAAGGAGATTTCGGCGAAGAAGTTGTGGAAGTCTATAAGGCAATCGGCTCTTCGGATGAAATCGGCTATATCATAACGACCAAAACCAAGGGTTACGGCGGTGCTTTCGATGTGATTACGGGAATCAAAAAGGATGGAACGCTTGCGGGTGTGAAACTCGGAACTTTGAATGAAACACCGGGTCTCGGTGCTAAGGCGACGGAACCGAAATTCATCGAACAGTTTATGACGCTTTCTACTGAAAAAGAAGTTTTTGTCAGCAAGAACGCAACGGGCGCGGAGAGTGAAATCGTAGCTATTTCGGGTGCGACCATCACTTCCAAAGCGGTAAGCAGCGGAGTGAATGCGGCGATTGCTCTATATAAAAGTGAATTGAGTTAGGGGGATTTATGAATATCTTTAAAATTATAAAAAACGGTATCGTGGATGAGAACCCGACTTTTTCACAAGTTTTGGGAATGTGTCCGACACTTGCGGTTACGACATCGGCTATCAACGGATTCGGTATGGGAATCGCGACGACGGTGGTTTTGATGATGTCCAATCTTTTTATTTCCTTGTTGCGAAAGGTGATTCCGTCGAAGATTCGTATTCCGGCTTATGTCATCGTTATCGCATCCTTTGTAACGATTGTGGGAATGTTGCTCAAGGCTTTTGTGCCTGCATTGGATAAGGCGCTTGGACTTTTTATTCCGCTAATCGTTGTGAACTGTATTATCTTGGCACGGGCGGAAAGTTTTGCATCCAAAAACAATCCGGTTGCATCCATTTTTGACGGAATCGGAATGGGACTCGGTTTTACGATGGCATTGACAACTTTGGGCTTGATTCGTGAGTTTTTCGGCAACGGCTCGGCTTTCGGATTTTCGTTGTTCGGCGAAACTTTTCAACCGGCATTGATTATGATATTGCCGCCGGGAGCATTTTTGGTATTAGGCGCCCTGTTGGCGATTAAAAATAAACTCAGCGCAAAGAAAGGATAGGTTATGAAGGAGATATTTATTATTCTGGTTGCATCAATCTTTGTCAACAACTTCGTTATGTCCAAGTTTTTGGGAATCTGTCCTTTTTTGGGCGTATCGAAAAAGATTGAAACGGCACTTGGTATGGGAATGGCGGTTACTTTTGTTATCGTGCTCGCATCCATCATCACTTGGATTGTGCAGAATCTCATTCTCGTTCCGCTGAAGATAGAATTTATGCAGACGATTGCATTTATCTTGGTAATTGCGGCTCTGGTTCAATTGGTCGAGATGATTATTCAAAAAATGTCTCCGACGCTCTATCAGGCTTTGGGCGTATTCTTACCTTTGATTACAACCAACTGTGCGGTGCTTGGCGTTGCGATTTTGAATATCGAGAGTGAATTTAATCTTATTCAAACGATTTTTAACGGTGCGGGCGGCGCGCTCGGATTTACATTGTCCATCGTATTATTTGCCGGAATTCGTGAGCGATTGGAATTGTCGGATATTCCGGAGTCTTTCCAAGGCTATCCGATTGCGTTGATTACGGCAGGCATCATGTCGATTGCCTTTTTAGGTTTTCAAGGGTTGGTTAAGTAGGAGGAAGTATGAGTCAATTATTAAATTCAGTTTTGAGCTTGTCTGCGATGGGTTTGGTTTTCGGCGCGGGACTGTCCTATGCTTCCAAAATTTTTGCCATTGAAATCGACCCGAAGGAAGAAGCGGTGTTGAACGCATTGCCGGGCGCAAACTGTGGTGGCTGCGGCTTCCCCGGTTGCGGAGGACTTGCAGCGGCTATTGCAAGCGGACAAGCGCCGGTCAACGCCTGTCCGGTCGGCGGTGCTCCCGTAGCGGAAATGATTGCTGAAATTATGGGCGTGTCTGCGGAGGCGGGTGATCGAAAAGTGGCCAAGGTGCTCTGCAAAGGAACATGTGAAAATGCGAGCAACAAAGCGGAGTATTTCGGAATCCGGGATTGTCGGGCGGCGGTAATCGTCGGCAATGGGCCGAAGAGTTGTGAATACGGATGTATGGGTTTTGGAACCTGCGTTGCGGTTTGTCCTTTCGACGCGATTTATATCAACGCGGGCGGCATTGCGGAAGTGGATACTGAAAAATGCGTCGCTTGCGGAAAATGCGTTGCCGCTTGTCCGAAACAAATTATTGAAATCAAACCGGAAAATAAATCGGTCATTGTGGAATGTATCAACAAAGAAGTCGGAAAACAGGTCAAGGTGAACTGCTCGGTGGGTTGTATCGCCTGCGGAATCTGCGAAAAGAATTGCAAATTTGACGCCATTCATGTTGTAGGCAATGTGGCGAAAATCGATTATGACAAATGTACCGAATGTATGGTCTGCACGCAAAAATGTCCGACCAAAGCCATCAGCGGCGATTTGTCCAAACGCAAGAAGGCGGACATCGTTCCCGATTTGTGCATCGGCTGCACCATCTGTGCAAAGAATTGTCCGGTCGAAGCAATCACCGGCGAAGTGAAACAACTTCATGTCGTTGACAAAGAAAAATGTATCGGTTGCTCCGTTTGTGCAAAAAAATGCCCGAAAAAAGCAATCAATATGATACCGCAATTACCACAAGAATTACAATAAGAACAAACAGACAAATACGACAAAAAGTGATATAATAAACTCTGGAGTTATTCCGGAGTTTTTATTTTATGGAGAAGATATGAATAAGACACAGAAGATACTGTTGACCATCACTTCGACATTTTCATTGATATCCATTGTTGTTTTCGGATTGATTTTGTCGGGAGTCGATTTGCAGATTTTAAACAGAGCGGTGATTACCTCAAAGGAATATCAGCATTTTAAAGAATTGCGACAGATTATTTCCTATCGAATACAAATCGAAAATAAATATTATGTCGAAACGGATGCCGACGAAATATCCAAAGGTGCGATTCGCGGGATGTTTTCTTCATTGCCCGACGGATATTCGAGATATTATACGAAAGAAGAAATCGAAGCTAAAAAATTGAGAGACAACGGCGAGTCGGTCGGAATCGGAATCCGATTGGAGCGCACAAAAAATAAAGAATTCGTTATTATAGAAATCATCGAGGGCAGACCGGCGGAAGCGGCGGGACTCAAAGTCGGCGACCGAATCGTTTCGGTCAACGGCATCGAGCTGACGGATGAAAGCTATCAGGAAGTATTGAGTTCTTTGCGCGAGGATAGCAAGGAATATGCTTTTTTCGGAAAATATACCAAGGCGAAAATCGTCGTCGAGCGAGAGGAAAAGATGCTTGAATTTGAAGTGGATAGAGATGTTCAAATCGAAAGCTCCGTCGAGAGCGAAGTGATGGACGACATCGGCTATGTAAAAATAAAATTCTTTATTCACACGACCTATGACGATTATATTCAAGCGATTCGAGAATTTGACAAACAGGGCATCCAAAAATTGATAATCGACCTTCGAAATAATCCCGGCGGTTTGGTGAATGAGGCGAGCAAAATCGCCGGCAGCATCGTCGGAAAACAAAATATTTATTTTACCAATTCGCGCAAGGAGGAGATGAAGGAGCATCTGTCGAGCGTGGACAAGGAGTCTGATTTTGAAATCATCGTGTTGGTCGATGAATATTCCGCATCGTCTTCCGAAATTCTGGTCGGCGCCATCAAGGATTATGAAGCGGCAAAAATCGTCGGAACGACGACTTTCGGCAAGGGAATCATTCAGACTACCTACACGAATTTTTCAGGCGACGGATATCAGATTACGACGAGCGAATATTTGACGCCGAAAAAAAATAAGATTCACAAAATCGGAATCAAGCCCGACTATGAAGTGGATACGGGCAAAGAACTGGATTATGCAAAGGAGCTGTTGACAAAGAATGCAGGAAAATAATTTTGAACTGGGTACGGAAATGTTGCCTTGCGGAGACCAACCCAAAGCGATCGAAGAAATGACGCAGTCCATCCATGAGGGCAACAAATTTCAGACCTTGCTGGGCGTGACCGGCTCGGGAAAAACTTTTACAATGGCGAATATCATCAAAAATACCGGCAAGCCGACTCTCGTGATTGCGCACAATAAAACCTTGGCGGCGCAACTTTATTCCGAGTTCAAGGAGTTTTTTCCGAACAATGCTGTCGAATATTTTGTGAGCTACTATGATTATTATCAGCCGGAAGCCTATGTTCCGGTAACGGACACCTATATCGAAAAGGATTCGCAAATCAATGAAGAAATCGACAAGCTGCGACACAGCGCGACCGCATCCGTTTTGGAGCGACGCGATGTAATCATCGTCGCATCGGTTTCGTGCATCTACGGTTTGGGAGATCCGGAAGAATACGAATATCTGATGGTATCTTTGCGCCCGAATATGCAAAAGGACCGCGACGAAGTGATTCGTGAGCTCGTCGAAATCCAATACGAGCGAAATGATATCAATTTTACGCGCGGTAATTTTCGAGTGCGCGGCGATATTTTGGAAATCATTCCCGCTAATACCGATGTGCGCGGATTGCGTATCGAATTTTTTGGCGATGAAATCGAGCGAATCGTCGAAATCGACCATATCACCGGAAAAATAATCGGTGAGCGCAGCCATGTTTCGATTTTTCCGGCATCGCATTATGTAACGAGCAAGGAAAAATTGGACAGAGCCATCGTGAAGATTCGTGAAGAGCTTGAAGAAAGACTGCAATATTTCGTGGACAATGATATGCTGCTCGAAAATCAGCGCTTGGCACAGCGCACGCGATATGATATTGAAATGCTTCAGGAAATCGGAACCTGCAAAGGCGTGGAAAATTATTCGAGACATTTGACCGGACGGGAAGCGGGCGAGCGAGCTTTTACTTTGATAGACTTTTTCCCCGAGGATTTTCTCATCATCATCGACGAGTCGCATGTGACGATTCCGCAGCTCAATGCGATGTATGCGGGTGACCAATCGCGCAAAGGTACGCTGATAGATTACGGTTTTCGTCTGCCGTCCGCGGCGGATAACAGACCGCTGAAATTTGACGAATTCATCGATGTGGCGAATCAGATACTTTTTGTATCGGCAACGCCGGGGCGTTATGAGATGGAACATTCGCAGGCATTTGCCGAGCAGATTATCCGTCCGACCGGTCTGCTTGACCCGAAAATCGAAATTCGTCCGATTGAAAATCAAATCGACGATCTAATAGGAGAAATCAATCAGGTGATTGAGAACGGCGAGCGTGTTGTGATTACGACGCTGACCAAAAAAAATGGCTGAAAATCTGACCGCTTTTTTGGAAAAAGCGGGAATTAAAGTGCGATATCTTCATTCCGATGTCGAAACGCTGGAGCGAATCGAAATCATCAAGGATTTGCGCTTGGGTGTATTCGATGTGCTCATCGGAATCAACCTTCTGCGTGAAGGGTTGGATATTCCGGAGGTTTCGCTCGTTGCGATTTTGGATGCGGACAAAGAGGGCTTTTTGCGCTCAGAAACTTCGCTGATTCAGACCATCGGTCGTGCCGCGCGAAATGCGAACGGCCGCGTCATCATGTATGCGGATACGATTACCCGCTCCATGTCGGTCGCGATTGAGGAAACGCAGCGCCGTCGCGAAATTCAGGAGCGTTTTAATCAAGAAAACAATATTGTTCCGAGAACAATTTCAAAGAATATACGAGAAAATATTTCAACATTGGTAGCGGAGAAGGAAAACAAATATACCGTCAAAGAAACGATGCAGCGTGAGGAGATTGAAAAAGAAATTATCGAGCTTACCGAAAAAATGTTTGCGTATGCGGAGAAGATGGAATTTGAAAATGCAGCCGTGGTGAGAGACCGAATTAAAGAACTGGAGAAAAAACTGTAATGAATGACAAAATAATTATAAAAGGGGCGAAGGAGCATAATCTCAAAAGCGTTGACCTCGTTTTGCCCCGCAACAAGATGATTGTGTTTACCGGAATTTCCGGCTCGGGAAAATCATCTTTGGCTTTTGACACCATCTATGCGGAAGGGCAGCGACGCTATGTCGAAAGTTTGTCCTCCTATGCGCGTCAGTTTTTGGGACAGATGGAAAAGCCCGAAGTCGAATATATCGAAGGTTTGTCGCCGGCGATTTCCATCGACCAAAAGACGACATCTAAAAATCCGCGCTCGACCGTCGGTACGGTGACGGAGATTTATGACTATTTGCGTTTGCTCTATGCGAATATCGGAATTCCGCATTGTCCGACCTGCAACAAGGAAATCAAATCGATGTCGGTGCAGGAAATCGTCGATAAAACGATGGACTTGGGGGAGAATACGAAGATACAGATTATCGCTCCCGTTATTCGAGGCAAAAAAGGAACGCATGAGAAAGTGTTGTCGGCAATCAAAAACGAAGGTTTCGTGCGAGTACGAATAAACGGAGAATTGTTCGACATCAATGACGAAATTAAATTGGAGAAAAATAAAAAGCATCATATCGATATCATCATCGATCGTCTGATTGTTCGGGAAGGGGTGGAAGGACGACTCAACGATTCCATCGAAACCGCGCTCAAGCAGACGGACGGAATCGTCATCGTTTCAATTATCGACGGCGAAGAAATTTTATTTTCTACCAAATTCGCCTGCCCCGACCACGGAATCGCAATTTCCGAAGTGTCGCCGCGGATGTTTTCGTTCAATGCCCCTTATGGCGCCTGCTCCGTCTGCAACGGTTTGGGTGTCAAAAGAAAGGTCGCGCCTTCCTTGGTCATTCCGAATGAAGATTTGAGTTTGGGAGAGAATGCGGTCGAAGCTTGGGCATCGAGCGACAACAACGAAAACTCGATTTATATCAGCATGATACGAACCTTGGCGCAAAAAAACGGTGTCTCGATGGATACGCCGTATCGTGAATTGCCTGAGGATTTTAAGCAAAAATTGCTCTACGGCTCGGATGAGATTTTGGAGTTCAAATACGAAAGTAAATTCAACGACGGAATACGCACTTACTCCGCGCCTTTTGAAGGAGTCATTACGAATTTGGAGCGACGCTATCGTGACACGCCGTCGGAATATATCCGTACCAAGATTGAAGGCTATATGTATGAAAAGCCATGCGAGGCATGCAACGAACAGCGATTGGACAAGGCGGTTCTGGCGGTAACGGTCGGCGGACTGAATATTTCCGAGCTGACACAGCTTTCGATTACCGAGCATTTGGCTTTTTTGGAGAAATTGAAGCTGACGGAAAAAGAGGAATTCATCGCCAAAGAAATCATCAAGGAATTGCGACAGCGTCTGAGCTTTTTGAAAGATGTCGGCTTGGATTATCTGACCTTGGCTCGAAGCTCGGGCACGCTTTCGGGCGGGGAATCCCAGCGTATCCGATTGGCGACTCAAATCGGAGCGGCTTTGGTCGGCGTGCTCTATGTGTTGGACGAGCCGAGCATCGGATTGCATCAACGCGACAATGAGCGGCTGCTCAAGACCCTTCGTCATCTGACCGACATCGGCAACACGCTGATTGTCGTAGAGCATGATGAGGACACGATGTTTGAAGCGGACCAAATCGTCGATATCGGACCGGGCGCCGGCGTGCATGGCGGAGAAATCGTCTTTCAAGGAACGGTCGATGAAATTTTGAAAGATGAAAAATCGTTGACCGGACAATATCTGAGCGGAAGAAAAGAAATTCCCGTTCCGAAAAAAAGAAGAAAAGCAAATTTTGACAAATGCATCGAAATCATCGGAGCAAAAGAGAACAACCTCAAAGGAATCGATGTGAAGATTCCGCTTTCGGTGTTGACCTGCGTGACCGGCGTCTCCGGCTCCGGCAAGAGCTCGCTCGTCAACGAAATTTTATACAAGGGCGTGGTCAATCGAATCAATCGCTCCAAAAGACCGGAAGGACTTTTTAAGGAAATCAAAGGGCTGGAGCATATCGACAAAGTGATTGAAATCGACCAAAGCCCAATCGGAAGAACGCCGCGCTCAAATCCCGCAACCTATACGGGCGTGTTCGACCATATTCGCGATCTGTTCGCCAGTACGGTCGATGCCAAAATGCGAGGCTATAAAAAAGGAAGATTCAGCTTCAATGTCAACGGCGGCCGCTGCGATGCCTGCAAGGGCGACGGGATTATCAAAATCGAAATGCATTTTCTTCCCGATGTGTATGTTCCTTGTGAGGTA